>NZ_CAJODJ010000045.1:0-16584 GCF_905233225.1 Methanobrevibacter sp. UBA212 | reverse complement strand
TGCAAAAGTAACCATTAAAAAATCCATCTTGAAAAAACTCAAAGTTGGCAAAAAAATCAAATACCAAGTAACCTACCTCAAACACACTGTAAAAAGAACCGTTAAAGTTAAAAAATAAGGATTATTTTCCTTATTTTTTCTATTTTTTTGAATCTGTAAAATTTTTAGACGTATCTTATTTTCAAAATTCTGCTAATTTTCTATCTAATAGTCTAAAATGTCAAAATTTCTCATTACTACAAAAAAAGTCGAATAAATTAAAAAAATGAGAAATAAAAGAATTATTGAAAAAAATAATGGAATAGATGGTGATTAGTAACCATCTACTAAAACTTTCAACTCACCAGTGACAATATCAATGATAAGACCATGTACCGGCACATCTGGGATTAATGGGTGGTTTTTGATTTTTTCAACAACGTTTTTAACGTTTTCCTCTTCGGATTCAAATCCTCCAATCCATTCAGCAAGATCATATTTTGCAATGTCTTCCTCTTTGATTCCGCGTGCAAGCATTTTTTCTTTCAATGCTTCTGCATCTGCACCAGCCATACCACATTCAGTGTGGCCTACAACCATTACTTCTTCAGCACCAAGGTTGTATAAAGCTGCACCAATTGATCTGATAGCATCTTCTCCTACAATTGAGTTTCCTGCGTTTCTGACGATTTTTGCATCTCCTCTTTTAAGACCGAGTGCAGGTTCGAAAAAGTCTATTAGTCTGCAGTCCATACAGGTTAAGATAGCTAATTTCTTAGCGGCATGGTGAGACATTTCTTCGCCTTCAAAGTTATCTACAAATTCCTTATTGTCTTTTAATACGTCTTCTAAAATAGTCATAATTTATACTCCCCTTGACATAGCTGTAAGGCCAGTACGGGCTATTCTTTTTATTCCATAGCTTTCTACTAAAGATATGAATGCATTAATCTTTTTCTTATCTCCAGTCAGCTCAATCATTAATGTCTGCTCTGTGACATCCAGAATATGTGCCCTGAAGATATTTGAATATTGCATTATTTCTGCTCTTGCCTTAGCATTGGGAATATTTACCTTTACAAGGCATAATTCCCTTTTAACGGCAGTTTTAGTGATATCTTTAATCTTGATAACATCAACTAATTTATTTAGTTGCTTTGTAACTTGCTCCAAACCTTTTTTATCGGCGTGCACTGAAATGACCATACGGGATTGTCCTTCCACTTCTGAACTTCCGACGGTTATGCTGTCAATGTTGAATCCTCTTCTATTGAACATTCCGGCCACTTTCTGCAAAACCCCAGGTTTATCTTCAACGAGTGTTGATATAACGTGATACTCTGAATCCATTTAAATCACATCCTTTTCAAGCTTATATTCACCAATCATCTCATTAATTCCAGCTCCAGGCGGAAGCATTGGCAGCGCTTCCTCAGAGTCTATGACAACATTCAATAAGATCGGTTCATTATCCTTTATTGCACTTGATAAAGCTTCTTTGGTCTCGCCAGGTTCTGTAATTCTAACTGCATTTACTCCAAAACTTTCTGCAAGCTTTACAAAATCGGGACTATTGCCCAACAAGGTTTGAGAATGTCTATTATTATATAATAAGCTTTGCCATTGGTATACCATTCCTAGGGTCCTGTTTTCAAGAACAACAGCAATGACCGGCAAATCATATTCACGAACGGTAGCCAATTCCTGACAGACCATAAGGAATCCTCCATCACCATTAATTGATACGACGGGATTATCAGGACAGGCAACTTTGGCTCCAATAGCTGCAGGGAATCCGAATCCCATTGTTCCAAGACCTCCTGATGATATGAACTTGCGAGGCTTTTGAGTGTCAAAGAAATGGGCCGCCCACATCTGGTTTTGACCCACATCAGTAGTCAATATTGCTTCAGGTGTCAATGCCTCTGCAATTTCCTTAATGACAGTTTGAGGTTTTAAAGGCACATCATCATAACTTACACGTGGAAGCAATTCCTGTTTTTTTGCCTTAATCATATTTGTCCAATCATTTACATCATTTGATGGAGCATACCCGTCCAATACTTTATTTAATGATTCTAAAATATTTTTGGCATCTCCAACGATTGGCAAGTCAACGTCAACGTTCTTGCCTATTTCAGCAGGGTCAATGTCAATGTGAATGACTTTAGTGTCTGGCACAAAACTGTCCAGTCTTCCGGTGGTTCTGTCTGAAAACCTTATACCGATAGCAATCAATAAATCTGATTCGTTAATGTAATCGTTTGAAACTTTTCTTCCATGCATACCAAGCATTCCCAATGCCAAATCATCAGTTTCATCAAAGGCGCCTTTTCCTAAAAGTGAAGTCATGACAGGAGCGTTGATGGTTTCAGCCAATTTCTTTAACTCGCAGCATGCGTTAGCTATGATGACACCGGCACCAGCCAAAATCATTGGTCTTTTAGATTCCTTAATTAAGTCAAATGCCTTCTTGATTTGCTTGATGTTGCCCTTAACTGTCGGATTGTATCCAGGTGTCTGGATTAAATCGTCCCTGAATTCTGTCAATTCTCCTTCCTGTACCTCTTTTGGAACGTCTATCAAAACAGGGCCTGGCCTTCCAGTTGAAGCAATTTCAAAACTTGATTTAATCATAGAAGGAATTAAATCCGGGTCTTTAGGTTGGTAGCTATGTTTGGTTATAGGCATTGTTATTCCAATAATGTCTGCCTCTTGGAATGCATCATTTCCGATTAAATGAGTAGGAACTTGACCTGTAATTGCCACAATTGGAGAAGAATCCATGTAAGCTGTTCCTATACCAGTTACAAGATTGGTTGCTCCAGGACCTGAAGTTGCCAAACACACTCCTACACGACCGGATGCCCTTGCATAACCGTCAGCCGCATGAGCAGCAGCCTGTTCGTGTCTAACCAGTATATGATCCATATCCGCATCATATAACATGTCATAGAATGGTATGGTCTGTCCGCCAGGATAACCAAAAATTGTTTTGACCCCCATATTTTTGAGGGATTCTATTATCGCTTCTCCGCCTCTCATTGTAAAAACCTTTTTTCATATATTATACAATAACTTATGAATACAAAAATATATATAATTATCTTAATGATATTAACTGTGTAGACTTATGAATTTAACAAAATATTTATGTCACAGAAAACCCGAGAGAAGTTTCTTCATCAAAGGCCACCAATTCCCCGTTTGCGCAAGATGCACCGGCTTTTACACCGGTTTGGTTGTCTATCTAATCGTGAACTTCTTTTACAGGCACCCATATGACATGAAAATGCTGTTCATTTCAATGATTCTTATGATGCCTGCAGCAATTGACGGTTTGACACAATATTTTGGACCGAGAGAAAGCACAAACAATTTAAGATTTATTACAGGATTTATCGGCGGTATAGGCCTTATAATCTTTTTAAAAATAATAATAAGGTGGATTTTTAATGTTTTGTAGAAAATGCGGTGAAGAAAATCCAGACAATGCAGTTTTCTGTAGAAATTGCGGTGAAAGACTAAAAGAAGAAGAAGTTAAAAAAGCAGAAGTGATTGAAAAAACTGTACATACACATGAGCAAGGCACATCAACAGAAACATCTTCCGGCAAGGGCAACGACTGGACAAGCTGCTGCATATGCATTGTTGCCGTATTTATTGTATTTGCGATTCTTGGAGCGATATTCCGCTTTTAATCTTTCATATAATAGTATAAAACAGCCTTTTGAGCGTGCATCCTGTTTTCAGCCTCATCAAAAACCACTGATTGAGGTCCGTCAATGACCTCAGCAGACACTTCCTGACCTCTGACGGCAGGCAGACAATGCAGGAAAATAGCTTCATCATTAGCTAGGCTCATTAAATCAGAATTAACTTGGAATGGCGCAAAATCAATTTCTCTTTTGGCCTTTTCGGCCTCATCACCCATACTTACCCAGACATCGGTGAAAACCGCATCAACATTCTGCAATGCAAAACCGATATCATCAGTTATTGTTATTTCAGTATTATTTTCATCTGCATATTCAAGGGCGGTCTTTAAAATATCTTCGCACGGTTCATAGCCTTTAGGACAGGCCACAGACATGTCCATTCCCAAAAGGGGAGCGATCAATAAAAGGGAATTGGATACATTATTGCCATCACCGACAAAACAAATCTTTTTACCTTCCCAGCCACCCAAATGTTCCTTGATTGTCAAAACATCGGCAAGGGCCTGGCAAGGGTGTTCCAAATCGGTTAATCCATTGATGACGGGCACATCAGAGTGTTTGGCCAGCTCCACAACATCGGAATGTTTGATAGCCCTTATCATTATTCCGTCAACGAAGCGGCTTAAAACCTTAGCGGTATCTGAAATCGGTTCGCCTCTACCCATCTGCAAGTCATTGGAAGACAAAAAGATTGCTCTTCCGCCAAGCTGATACATTCCAACGTCAAAAGAAACCCTTGTACGGGTTGATGACTTTTGAAAAATCATTGCCAAAGTCTTGCCTTCAAGAGGCTTATCTTCCATCTCACCCGCTTTGATTTTAATAGCCAAATCTAAAATATACTTAACATCATCCTTAATGTCTGTTATTGACAACAAACTATTCATACAAATTCCCCTTAAATTAGTAGAAAAAAAGATATTTGTAGAATATATATATTAAATGTTTCTATGAAAAAAAAGAAAAAGAAATTTTAGTTTAAAATTTCTTTCATGTGTTCAACACGTTTGTTTACAAGGTCTGCTGTACCGACATCCCTTCTGTGGTAAACATTACCTTTAACAAACTCGCATGCCTTTTCAGCTATCTTTTCAGCCTCTTCGATAGATTCGCCGCTGGCCACAATACCCAATGCCCTTGAACCTGACAGGTGAATTCCGTCATCTTCCTCGGACACTGCCGCATAAAATACCTTAGCGCCCATATCCTCAATGGCCTCTTCATCCACTTCAATCAGTTCTCCAGCATATTTTGTTTCAGGATATCCGTCAGGCACGATGTATTTGCACACGCTGGCCTTGTCTTCGAATTCAACCTCATTGAGATTACCGTCAACAATGGCCTGACAGACATCTGCCAATGGGGTTTTCAAAAGAGGCAATACGTTCATAGCTTCAGGATCTCCGAATCTTGCATTGTATTCAATCAGTTTAGGTCCGTCAGCGGTAAGCATGAACTGGCCATAGAGGATACCTTTGTATGGTTCTGCCTCTTCAGCAATGGCCTTAAGAGTAGCTTTCATTATATCTACAGCCTTATCGTAATCTTCCTGGCTTAAGAACGGCAGCAATCCTCCAACATCAGAATATGATCCCATTCCACCGGTGATTGCACCGACATCGCCTTCGAATGCATGAGGATGGTCCTGAGCTGCAGGCATTGGAGCTAAATTTTCACCGTCACAGAATGCCTGGATGGTAAATTCCTCACCAATCAATCTCTCTTCAATAATTACCTGGGCAAATCCGCCCATAACATTGTCAATAACTTCACATGAGTATTCTTTTGCCTCTTCATTGTCCTTTAAGTGGTCGCCGACAATTTTTACTCCCTTACCTCCTGTCAATCCGACAGGTTTCACTACAACGTCACGGTCAAACTCATCCAAAAATGCGGATACGTCATCTGAGTTGTCAAAGACTTTGTAGACCAGTGATCCTTCGATTTTGTAGTCTTCAAAGAGTTTTCTCATAAATGACTTGTCGGTTTCAATTCTTGCGGCACTTTGGGTAGGTCCGACACATTTTATTCCGTTTTTGTTAAGTTCGTCGACGATACCTTTTCCAAGCGGAGATTCAGGGCCGATGAATGCAATGTCAATGTCATTTTCGACCGCATATTCGGCAACCTTTTCGACTTCCCCTTCATCTCCTTGCTTAAACTCGGCAATCTTACTCATTCCAGGGTTAACTTTACTCATGTAAACATATAATTCCACATCATCCTTGAGGGCGTCAGCGATAGCATGTTCACGGGCACCGGTTCCAACAACTAAAACTTTCATGATAAAATTCTCCTTTATATAAACTATATTCCTAAAAATATTTAAATTATTTCAAAATCGAAAAGATAGCTAAAAATCAATTGTGCCTCCATCGGATAGAAAGCAAGCACTTGCATTCGATTAACTTCATATAGATTTAAATTCATACCTAAAATCGGACAAAACCCATAATAAAGTCCTCAATGATATTTATAATTAGTCGGTGATTCAAATGAACAAAAATATAATTATTGCAATATTGATTATTATCATCATCGCAGTTGTCGGTGCTTTTGTATTCTCCCAACACCACCACGCCCCAGATGGTAAAATCAACACACAAATCAATTTTTTAAGCCAAACAACCTTAAAAAATGGAGACCAAGTACAATTCGAACTTAAAGATGCACAAGGTGCCGTAATCGCAGGTCAAACCGTTACAATTTCATATGATGACGGTTCCGGAAATGTCCAGAATTATACAATCAATACAGACCAAAACGGTAAAGGATATCTCACCATAAGTGGTGAAAATGCAGGAAAATACACAGTAACAGTCAGCTTTGATGGAAACAGCAAATACAATGCATGCACTGCAAAACAAACAATAACTATTGAAGACGGTACTTCAGATGCTAAAGAAACTGTTTCTGAAAATTCAACTGCAAATACCGTAATGTACAATAATAATGGCAGTTCCTCTTCAAGTTCAGCAGAAAGTTCAGGATCATCCTCCCAGTCATATTACGATGCTGACCTGAACGTGTACTATGATTCAAACGGTAAGGTTATCGGCGGTCAGGATTCTGGAGCCAGCATATATGAGCTCAGAGAAAGATACAACAATCCTGACATGATTGACGAAGACGGTAACTTACAATAAACTTAAAATAAGTATTTTTCAATACTTATTTTCTTATTTTTTTAAAATTATTTCTCCACCATTACTTTAAAATACCAACACTTGCATATACAAAAGTATAATTGCATATGCAAGAGGACATACAATGGAAAAGAATGAAAACATTGAAATGATAACGGGAGATCCAAAAAAGGCCATCAACAAATTATCACTGCCCATTATAGCAAGCATGTTTTTGATATTTGCAAACAACATCATCGACAGCATTTGGGTGGCCGGACTCGGTGCAGAACCTCTGGCCGCACTTGGATATACCACACCATTATTCCTGATAATGGTCGGGTTTGGAAACGGCCTTGGAGCCGGCGGAAATTCAGTAATTTCAAGATACATCGGAGCCGAGGACAAGCATTCGGCAAACAACGCCGCAATACACAATCTGATTTTAAGTGCGGTAGCGTCAATTATCATTACAATACTTTTCACGGTCTTTCTCAAGCCACTGCTCATTTTGATGGGAGCAACACCCGTAATAGACTATGCAATGGAATATGGACTGATCATATTTGCCTGGACATTTGGCCTTCTTATGCCGCCAATTGTCGGAGGAGCATTCAGGGCGGAAGGAGACATAAAAAGGGCAACAATACCAATAGCTATAGCCGCAATAATAAACATGATTCTAGACCCGATTTTCATCTACACATTCAATATGGGAATCGCAGGAGCCGCATGGGCAACAGCTCTGGGACCATTCATAAGCCTGCTTGTGATGTTTTACTGGATATTTGTCAAAAAGGACACATACCTTTCATACAACAGGAAAGACTTCCACAATGACCTTAAAATGTACAAGGACATACTGGTGGTTGGAATTCCGGCGAGCCTTGAGCAACTGGTGCTTTCAGTTTTGACAATCTTTGTAAACTATATGCTGACAATAGTGTCCGGACCTATGGCGGTAGCGGTTTATACGGCAGGCTGGAGAATAGTCAACATCGGAATGCTTCCGGCAATAGGAGTTGGAACGGCGGCAATATCAGTGGCCGGAGTGGCATTCGGGTCCAGGAAATATGAAAACCTGAGAGTGACCGCAAGATATGCCGTTAAAGTGGCACTGATAGCTTCGATAATAGTGTGCATCATCCTATATGTATTTGCAAATCAAATTGCATTCATTTTCTCGTATTCTGAAAGCAGTGCCGATTTGGCGCCTTCAATAGCTAGTTTCCTGCAGATAATGTGCATGTTTATCCTGTATGTTCCCTTCGGGGCAAGTGCGGGTAATGTGTTTCAGGGAGTCGGCAAAGGGACCATATCATTTGTTCTGACAACATTCAGGGAATTCATATTGGTGCTGATATTCGCATATCTTTTGGGATTCGTCTTCAATATGGGAGAAACCGGAATCTATTACGGAATGCTTTTAGGAGGAGGAATAGGGTCACTGATATGTTATGCATGCATCGAACTGTACATCAACAGGCTAATTAGGAGTTGGGACCAACAAAATGAGGCAAAAAGCTCAATTTAATTATTAAAAAATAGTGAGGAGTTAATATGAACGAAACTATCGAAAACCTAAAGACAAGAAGAAGCATCAGAAAATTCAAGGACGAACAGATCTCCGACGAAGAGCTGAAGACCATTCTTGAAGCGGGAACATACGCCCCAACCGCAAGGGGCCTGCAGTCACCGAAAATTGTTGTAATACAAAACCCCGAGACCATCAAGGAACTGTCAGCATGGAACAGAAGCTTCTTTCCAGTGGATGTTCCGGATGACATGGACCCCTTCTATGGTGCAAAGACATTGCTGATTGTTTTGGCTGACGGTGAAATTCCAACATGGAGAGAGGACGGTTCAAGCGTATTGACAGTGCTTGTAAACGCTGCACATGCAGTAGGTGTCGGATCATGCTGGATTCATAGGGCCTATGATGAATTTCAAAGTGAAAAAGGAAAAGAGCTTTTAAAAGAATGGGGAATTCCTGAAACCTATGAGGGAATAGGCCATGTAGTGTTAGGATATCCTGACATGGAAGCGCCTGAGCCTTTGCCTAGAAAAGAGGATTACATTCTCTATGTGGATTGAATCTTCGCTTTTTTTCCTTTTTTGGAATTAATATAATGTTTTTTGAAATTGTAGCTTTTCAATAAGTCGCTACAGTCATCCTCAAACAAGTCACTGTAATATTCATTGAATGTTTTTGTGGGTAATGTTTGGTTAGTCTCTTTGAGAATTCTTTGCCAAACTAATTCTATTTCCTTTTTAGACATTAAATTTAATTCAAAGCAAAAAGACATAATCATAGAAAATGTTAAAATTGGTATTTCTTCCAATCTAGTTAAATCATCGATATCTGATAGATTATTACTAGCTACAATACCAAAAATGTTTAATGGCTAGGGCTATAGTAGCAGCTTCACCAAATCCTATAGGTTGGTCATTTGTCCAGTAACCTTCAATCATGCATGTATAGTCATAATATTCAGGAGTTGCAAATTCGATTTTTTCAATTTCAACAAATCCCTCACCAATTAATACTTTTAAGTTATCCTTAACATTTTGAGGAGAATTCTTTCTATTCAATTCCACATAGACTATTTCCGGAACTATAACCTTAGAAAACAATTTTTTTAGAATTTTCTGCTCATCTATTTCTAAAAAACATATTAATACATCTGAATCATAGAAAATAGGTTTGTTGGACATAAGTCACCTCAGCATTAATATGCAATTTCATCCCTGAAAAGATCAAGTAGAATATCTTTTCTTCTGCCTTTAGAAATTAATTTATTTTCATATGCGTTATTTGAAAGGGGAATCATGTGTCCTACAGAAAGATACTCCCTATCTTTAGGAGGACAATACAATGAAGTATCATAACCTAAATTTGCAGCTTGTTTAATAATATCAAATGAAAATTCGGCAAATTGAGACCCATCAATTAATTCATCGCGATACAACCTGCGAATGAAATCAGTATGGCTAAGGCCAAAATATTGTTCACATTTAACAACATCCTCAATTGTCCAGCATTCAATGTTATTAGATTCTATGAAATCATTTAAAGCAAGCTCGCCCATTAAAAAATTAGATGCAAACTCATCGGCTTTTCTTTCAACATCTTCATTAAAACCCTCTGAACAAATGAAAAAATTTTCATCATCATCCAATAAATGATATAATTCATGGGCCAATGTAAAATTTTGACGCCCTTTAGAGTGAATTGAATTAACTAAAATTATTGAATCGATATTATTCTTAAAACAACAACCACTAACACTGCTTTTCATTGGAAAAAAAGAGATTGTCAAATTTGGGATTTTCTGTTGAATTAAAGTTAAGACATTAATCGGGCAATATTCATCAATACCCCACTGTCGTTTTAAATTAATAGTCAATTTAGGTCTATTAATTTTATAATTTTTAGCTTCCTTTCTCCTTAAAACACTTAAATGATATGAAAGTTGATTGATTTTAGCAATCACAGACAAATCCACATCTCGACCGGATTTAAAAGAAATTTTAGGTTTATGATATTCATCCGTTTTTCCCAACAGATAATTTGGAGTACAATTATACAAGTAACAAATTTTATCCAATACTACTAAATTTAATTTTCTCTTATCATTTTCTATTTTTGAAAGGTTGCTTTGGTCTATTTCAAGATACTCCGCAATTTGTCTCTGTGAATATCCATTTTCCTCTCTTAATTTTTTTAATTTAGCTCCAATAGTTGTCATGAATAATCACCTTTTCAATTGTATATATTTTTTGTCATCAATATATTTAAAATTTTCTTAATTTTTAAGGTCAATTTAAGAAAATATTAAAATAAATGATAATGAACTACTCCAATTAATTTAAAATAAAAAAATTAATTTTAGAAATTAAAAAAAAACTAATTTTTAAAGGTTTTAAACTTAAAATATCAAAAAACCGAATGAAACAAATAAAAATAACTAAAAAAGACCAATATTACAAAAAAGAAATTAAAGATGAGTCAACAACTCATCTACATTTTTTCAGGTGCTGAAACACCCAAAATATCTAAAGCGTTTTTAATGGTTGTCTTGGCCCTGTCAACCAAAATCAATCTTGTATCTTCAACATCAGAACCAATTACCTGTTCTGACTTGTAGAACTTGTTGAATGATCCTGCCAAATCATGACAGTACTGTGTGATATTGTGAACTCTCTTTTTGTTTGCACAGTCTTCAACAACCTGCGGGAACTTGGCGATTTGCCTAATCAAATCCTGTTCCGCATCATCAGGAGTCCAGTCATCATCGACTTTCAAGGAACTGACATCCTTGCCTGATCTTGCAAGCAGCTTGCATGCCCTTGCATGAGCGTATTGGATTGAAGCGCAACCCCTTTCAAAGCTTAATGCCTGATCCCATTTGAAAATCAAGTGTTTTTCAGGGGACAACCTGGCAATGAAGAATCTTATGGCTCCAACACCAATCTCCTCGGCCATCGGTGCAATTTCCTCATCGGTCAAGTCAGGGTTTCTTGATTTAATCTCATCGGTTGCCCTTGATACTGCCTCATCAATGAGCTCATCAACGGAAACGAATTTGCCCCTACGGGTTGACATTGAACCTTCAGGAAGTGAGATGAATTCATAAAAGATCACTTCAGGAGGAGCTTGCCTGAATATTTCCTCGAATATTATTCTGATCTGTTCAGCCGCCAACTTGTGGTCTGAACCTAAAATGTCAAGCACAGTATCTCCCAGGGTGGCCTTGTATTTGTGGTAAGCCAAATCCCTTGTGGAATACAGTGAAGTGCCGTTGGAACGTCTCAAGACGAACTCCTTTTCGATGTTGAAGTCAGTCAGGTCAATGTAGAGGACATCATCCTCACGGGTGAAACCTTCCCTTTGAATATAGTGGACAAGCTCATCGACTTCACCGCTTCTTACAAACTGTCCTTCCCATACAAAATCATCATGATTTATATTCATTCTTTGAAGTGATTCCTTCATTCCAGAGATACAAGTTGAAACTACTTGCTCGAATATTGCATTTAATTCATCGTCGGAACCTTCTTCATATTTTTGAATCAGTTCATCTACCTTGATTGCCAAATTTTCATCTTCTTCGACAGCCTTGTTGGCATCAAAGTATAGCTTTCCGACTTTGTGGTCAACTTTTTCTCCTTCATAGTCTTCAATCTTTAATCCGAGCTCAGTTATGCCGCAAACGATGATTGCAATCTGTCTTCCCATATCATTCACATAATATTGGGTTGTTACATCCCTTCCGGCCAATCTTAAAAGTCTTGAAAGGGAATCTCCGAAAATGGAGTTTCTGATATGGCCAATGTGCAATGGGCCATTCGGATTAGCTGAAGTATGTTCCAAAACGATTTTTTCGCCGGTAGCCGGAAGCTGACCATAACTGTCATCCACCTTTTCCAGCAGCATTCTTGAAAACACTTCATAATCAATGAAGAAATTGACGTATGGTCCGAAGTTTTGAACTTTAGAGAATATTTCAGGAACTTCAATCTTTTCAACCAAACCTGCAGCTACTTCAGGAGGTGAAGTTCTCAACTTCTTAGTAAGCTCAAATGCAATGGTACTTGCAAGATCCCCCAATTTCGGATTAGGAGGAAACTCCAACTTAAAATTCCTGTCAATCTCTACATCATATTGATCCAATGCCTTGTTGATGGCATCAATAGCTTGTTTTTCAATTTCAAAATACATTAACTCACCTAAATAACAATCATAAACCTCTTAACCAGAGGGANNATTATCCCCAAGTGTAACGACCTTTTCCTGAATTTGACTTGGTTTGACATAATAAGGGTCGGGCCGGTCATTATTGTCCCCCTTAATGACATACATCGTACTTCCGTTGATATCCGTAATATTAATAATTCTATGAATCACCGGCTGGTCATACCATGCGGCATTATAAACAACAACATCACCAACTTCAACGCTGTTAGGGTCAAATTCATGGATGCCGAAGAAATTTGCCTTTTCGACAACTACAATGTCTCCCCTGTAGAATGCAGGTTCCATACTTCCTGAAACAACAACATTCAGGTGTTGAGCGGCAATTAAAACAATTATAAGAATTATTGCATATGATAGAATTTCTTTATAATCAATTTCCATTTAAATTACCTTCTTCTTTTTTTAAATGCAGCTTCCAGAGCCAATTCAATGGCATCGGAAGTCTTCTGTAAATCTTCCATACTATGGGCGTTTGAAATGAAATTACATTCAAACTGTGAAGGCGGTATGAAAACACCTTCCTTCAATAAAGTTTTAAAGTATCTGAGGAATTTCTTCCTGTCAGATTCCTGTGCATCGGCATAATTGTTAACCGGAACAGGATTGAAATAAATCTGAAACATTGAAGCAAGTCCGACCGGCTGGATGTTATACCCCTGCTCATCAATGATGGATGCGATATTTCCTCTAAGGAAGTTTCCTTTTCTTTCAAGCTCCTTATAGAACGCATCATCCAATTGGGCCATGGTGGAAAGTCCCGCCTGGACAGAAACAGGGTTTCCGGAAAATGTTCCTGCCTGATAGACTGGACCCTGTGGCGCAATCAATTCCATGATTTCTCTTTTACCGCAGAATGCTCCCATCGGAAGGCCTCCACCGACAATCTTACCTAATGTGGTCAGGTCGGGAGTGACGCCATAATATTGCTGTGCCCCGCCACGGGATGCTCTAAAACCGGTGATTACTTCGTCAAATATTAAAATGATATTATTTTCTTCAGTTATTTTTCTGATAAACTCTAAAAACCCAGGTTTAGGTTCAATACAACCGACATTGCCCATGACAACTTCCATAATAATACAGGCAATGTTTTCCCCCTCTTTTTCGATTAGCTCAATCAAAGCTTCCTCATCATTGAACGGGACTGATAAAGTGTTTTTGGTGGTGTCTTCAGGTATGCCTGGGGAGTCAGGCAATGTTGCTGCTCCGGAACCGCCTTTAACCAACACATAATCATGTGCCCCATGATATGCGCCTTCAAATTTGACTATCTTGTCCCTGCCGGTAAAGCCTCTTGCAAGCCTGATTGCACTCATTGTGGCTTCTGTACCACTGTTACAGAACCTTACCATTTCAGCACAAGGAATTCTCTCAATAACCTCTTTTGCCAATTTGATTTCGTTTTCTGTAGGTGTGCCGTAAGCGGTACCAATGGTCAATTGGTTGGAAACTTCCCTTACGACTTTTGGATTGGCATGGCCCAATATCAAAGGTCCATAAGCCAGACAATAGTCAATGTAGGTCTGACCATCCTCATCTGTAAGTTTAGATCCTCCAGCGCTTTTAACGAAAAACGGATAAGGTTTGAAAGCTCTGACCGGAGAGTTTACCCCACCAGGGAAATATTTTTTTGATTCATTGAACAATTCTTCTGAATACATTTTATCACGCTACAAATGTTGTATTAATGAGTTTACACATGCTACAGCAATCGGTGTTCCACCTTTTGGCCCTTCAACGATGATATTTGGAATATCTGAGTTATGCAGAGCTTCTTTTGAATCAGCAGCACCTACAAAACCAACAGGAACTCCGACAATTGCCTTAAGATTCATTTCGCCTTTGGAATATAAATCCATAGCTTCAAAAACAGCGGTTGGAGCGTTACCTGAAACGACGATTCCTTCAAAATCATTTAAAGCCGCATACCTCATGGCAGCCGCCGCTCTTGTAATCTGATTTTCCTTTGCGATTTTGACTACTTCTTCGTTTTTGATGTAACACTCAACTTCCCCTTCATATCTTGTGATACCGTATCTGACCATGTTGATATCGGTTAAAATGGTCTCATTATTTTTAAGGGAAGCCATAGCTGCATCTACAAAATCGGGACTGATTTTCACCAATTTTGCATACTCGGGATCTGCAGTTGAGTGAACGATTCTCTCAACGATGTCTCTTTCTATAGGTTGTAAATCTTTGACATCTTCACCAATAAGGCCACGGATAATTTCACGACTTTTGTTTGCAATATCCAAACCTTGTTTAGTTGATGCACCCATGAACATTTTGTCTGTCATAATGTAAGATTTGTATTAAATATATGTTAAATATTTTGTTGTGATTAAAATTAATTTCAAATTAGAATTAAAAGTGAGAGGAATTCTAAAAAAATTAGAGATGATGTTAAAACAAGAATCAATATCTATATTGCAGGAGGTATCTCCCACAACATGACCGTTAGATATTGAAAAGAACTTCGATTAAATCGTGAAGTTTAGAATTAAAAATCCTAAATGGACTTTAAAACTCTATCTAATACTATGAATCAAATCCTATATAAACTTAATTATATTTTTTGAACTACCTCGACTTTGGAGAAGTCGAGGATTCTTACTTCACGGGCTGATATACCGAAGTATAGGATTACCGTGCTATCCCCCCCGCACCAGAGGTTCACAATTGATTAAATAACCGTTCACCCTCATTTAAAATATTAATTGCGGCGTTAATGTCCCTATCATTGACAGTGTGGCAATTAGGGCAGTTCCACTTCTCTTGTCCGATTTTTAGGTTGGTGTACCGGTACCCACATTTGTGGCAAATCTGGGATGACGGGAAAAAACGGCCCACCTGCTGCAGGGCTTTTCCATGTCTTCTGCATTTGTCTTTTATTAAACGAAGGATTTTACCCCATGCGATTCTCTGGAGTTTAGTGGATAATTTTCCGTTTTTTCGCATACCCTCTATGTTTAGGTCTTCCATGCATATTAGGTCGTATTTTTTTACTAGGAAGTGTGTGAATTTGTGGTATGCGTCTTTGATTTTGTTGTTTTTAGTGTTGACCCAGTTCCAGTATCTTTTTTGAGATTTGTAGTATCGGTTACTTCCCGGCTCTCTTCTGCTCATTTGCTTTTGGTATTTTTTTATCATGGATTCTACGTAAGTCAGGTCTACATTGGCTATCTTTAAACCTGTGCTTAGTGTTGCTAGTGTTTTCATGCCCAAATCAATACCAACGTGTTCATTTGTCTTTTTGTAAATGTCTTTGTGGATTTTTGTATTGAATGATGCAGAGTATATGCCGTTGTGGTATTTTAGTGTTACGTGGTTGATTTTATTTTCTTTTAGGAGTTTTTTATATTCTTTGCTGGTTCTGTAGTGTATTTTTTCGTCGATGGTGGGTATTTTGACTGTGTTTTTGTGTATTTTGATGTTGTTGTTGTTTTGTTGGATTCTGCAGGCGTCTTTTGGATTTTTTTTGCTTTTGTATTTTGGTTTTCCCACTCGTTTTTCTTTTCGGTTTTTTCTGTATGCTTTTCCCAGATCACGGCATACCTGCTGCAGCGAGCTGGATTCGGATTCCTCCAGGAAAGAATAGGTCTCTTTCATGATGTTTAGATATCTGTTGAATGTTATGTAGTTTGGATATGGGATGTATTGTGTGCCTTGGAAAAGTGCTTCCATTTGATTTTGAGCGTCTAAAAGATTATTCCAAACAAAACGGGCATTGCCAATATTCTGCTTAATAATCTCTTCCTGCTCCGGCGTAGGATACAGCCTAACAACCAAACCAACCAAATCCATCTCATCAGACATAAAAAAAATCAACCTCACATCATAATTTTTTTTCAATTGATATGCTACTATATCATATGTAATAGTATATAAACCTTCACCAAGAGCATTTGAAAACTAATCCCTTCCAAAAAAAAGTATACTGAACACAAACACCAAATAAAAAAACAAACAAAAATCAAATATTTAACAAAATAAAACCCAA
>NZ_CAJODJ010000044.1:0-23982 GCF_905233225.1 Methanobrevibacter sp. UBA212 | reverse complement strand
TCCACAAAAACATGCCACAAATGCGGCCACAAAAACAACAACATAACCCTAAAAGACAGACAATGGAATTGCCCAAAATGCGGCACACATCATGAAAGATACCACAACGCAGCAATCAACATCTTAAACGAAGGGTTAAAAACACTAAAAACAGAACCTAGGGGACCTGGGGGATAGCTTAAAATATTTCCATTCATATAGAATGGATTACCTAAGAATCTCCGACCTCTACAGGTCGGAGAGGTTCAAAAATAATATTAGGGATATAATTCCGATGATTATCGGCAAAATTACAAGGTAATGTGTAAATCCCTAGTATGCAACGTTTGTAAATCCAAGCATCACTCCTGCACATCCTATTATTGACAATACAACAGATAGGTAGTCCAAAGGATAATCTTCAGTAGGAGTATTGTCCTTTACAAATATTATTCCTAAAAGCAAAAGGATTATTGAGGCAACTGTGAAAAATGAGAAAAGTGCTCTCCAGCCGTAGAAGGTTATTACAAATCCTCCTATGAAAGAACCTAAAACGGGAGCTATTGCAATAACCAAACCATATAATCCCATATAGGTCTGCCATTTCTCTTCGGGTATGGTTCTCAGAAGCAAGATCTGGACATAAGGCATTATGATACTATTTCCAATGCCCTGAAGGATTCTGCCAATGATTAGTATGATTAGTGAAGTTGAAAAATAGCATATTACTGATCCTATGAGAAATATGATTAGTGAAAAGAAGAATATTGATCTTGCACGGAATCTGCGTGATATATAAGCGCTTAATGGAATCATGACTCCTACAACAAGCAGGAATACTGAATAGGACCACTGTGCCTGTGTTGATGTGACTGAAAAGTCGCTCATCAGATAAACGACACCTGTTGTAATAATTGACTGGGCTATTGTTACAAGGCCAGCCGCCAGGGTAAACAGAATCAATAGCTGCATCAGGCTGTTTAATTTTAAATTCATTTTTTTCACTAAAATTTGTTAATAAACATATTTTTGTAATGAATATTAATATAACCTATTATTTTTTAAGGAGTTTTAAAATTAATCGGCACTACAGAAACTGCAGTAAATAACGAAATCCAAGATAGAATGTACCCGTATCATAAACCACCATTTTGAACCGAAAACCACTCAAATCCAAAAATGGAAGTTCAAATTTAATTTTTGAAACTCAAAACAATAAAAATTACGATTTTAAACCATCAAAAAATCAAAAAAAAATAAAAGCTCCACATCACCCAAAAACAAAAAATAAAGTCAAATAACAATTAAAATAAGAAAACTAAGAAAAAATATTAAAAAACTAAATTATTGACAAAACCCTTAAAAAATAATAGGTTGGATCTGGAGTAAAAATCAGGTAAAATGCTGATTTTTTTCTCCATTTGATCCTATTTTATTTTCATTTTTATTTTGCTTTTTGATGGTTTGTATATGTTATTTCCTTTGTATGTTACGGTAAATTTGTATGTTCCTTTTTTAAATCCGTTTACTTTACTATTTTTCAAGGTGATGTATCCGATACCTTTTTTGTTGAATTTGACGGTGATGTAGTATCCTTTTTTGAGTTTTTTACCTAGTTTGCCTTTAAGTTTTTTGGGTTTGAGGTGGATTTTTACTTTTCCTAGGGATTTTCCGGTGCTGTCTTTTAGTGTAATTTTAAGTTTTTTATTTGCGGTTTTTTTATAGGTTTTTTTAGAGTGTTAGGTTAATTCCTTGTTTCCAATAGAATATTTTTCATTAATTTTCCCACTCAACAGTTCAACCTGTGCAGAAATTGCACAATTCAAAAAAAAAATAGTTAGATGATTCCATGAATCATCCTTAAGGCATCAAGTAAACCATGACTGTATTCGATGCACCCGAATGCAGTTCTCATGTCCTCTTTTTCAAGATAATATTTGGAATCGTTCCAGTAATCAATTGCCCTGTCATAGACTTCCTTTTCCTTTCCGACAAACTCGATGTGGGCTACCTGATTCAGGTTCCTTTCAAGTTTTGCAATATCCTTTGCTATCTTTTCCGGGCTTTCCAGTTCACTCATTTAAGTTGCCTCCAAACGTAAACGATTCTTTGTGCTACAGTAAAGTAGGACAATATCACTAGGATGTAGATAATGTATGTAAAGTAGATGTCGCCTGCAAAGTATCCGATTATTGCCCCGATCATCAGGATTATCATACGAACGGCCCTTTCTGCAATTCCTATGTTGCACTCGGCACCCTGTGATTCCGCCCTTGAACGAACATAGCTGACGGTTATCGCTGAGTGTATTGCCAGAACGCCAACAAACCAGTCGCAGTATCCTCCGAATATGATTCCAATGTAGATTATTGCATCTGCAAACCTGTCCATTGTTGAATCAAGGAATGCGCCGAATGGGGACGCCCTGCCATGGTATCTTGCAACGGCACCGTCGACAACATCAAGAAATCCTGAAAGCAGTATTGCAACAAATCCTAAAATGAGATTGTGGTTTGCAAATCCATAGGCTGCAAGAACTGCAACGAATGGAGAGATAACTGTTACAATATTCGGATTTATGTTCAGATTTCGGGCTAGCGGGTTCAATATTTTTGTCAATAATGGTCTTAAACTTTGAAGCATAATTATATATAAAGATTTTATACAATATAAAGATGAATGAAAGTATTGAAAACAAGCATTGATGAAGTTGATGGGAAAGTCATATCTCAGGCAATAAGCGTCCTGGCCGATGGGGGAGTGGTGCTGTACCCTACAGATACGGTTTATGGGCTGGGTGCCAACATATTTGACAATAAGGCAGTTAGGCGAGTCTTTGACATCAAGCATAGAAGCTATCTCAAGCCCCTTTCAATACTTGTCAGTGATGTTGGCGCAATAGATCTGGTTGCAAAGGCATCATTGTCCCAAAAGAAAACTATTGGCGAGTACCTTCCGGGGCCGTACACATTCATTTTAAAAAAAAGGAAAATCGTTCCAAGATCCGTCACTGGCGGATTGAGCAATGTGGGTGTCAGGGTTCCGGACAATGAAATCGCCTGTGGGCTGGCAGGCATTTTTCCGATAACCACAACAAGCGCAAACATATCGGATGATGAAATGCTGTCAAGGCCAAGCGAAATCCTGGAGCAGCTTGACTGTGAAGTCGATTTGGTGATTGATGTGGGTGAGCTTAAATCTGAAAAGGCATCATCAATCATTGATTTGACAGGTTTGAAACCAAAAATAATAAGAGATTAGGGGTTAATCTCTTCTGATGTATTTAATTGCCACTATTCCAAGCAGAATCAATAGCATTATTATTCCAATGGTTCTTTTTCCGGTCACATGTTTTGACAGGCTTACTGATTTGGAAACATTCTCTTTTGAAACTTTTGAGGTATTGTCCTGTGCTGTTTTGCCGTTGCTTTGTGTAGGTAGGGCCGCATCTTTTTGCTTTTCATTTAATGTAGTGTTTTCACTGGCATCATCAATCTTTTCAGCTTTTTCAAGGGTTCTGTTGTTTTCGGTGGTGTTGGTAATGTTTTTTTCGTATTCTGAGGATGTGTCATTTGAACCGCTTGCATTGGCGATAATTTCCTTTACAATGTCTCTGTAGGTTATCTTATATGCAAAGAAGTTTTGGTGGCCGGATTTGTCTGAACTCAGTACCTGGAAGTCAAACACTGCCTCGGTTGTATTGTTGATTTGCCTTACGGCCCCACTGTCGGGGATTGTCTTTGTTGATGCTGTTGACTTGATGTTTTCGATTAGAAGAGGATCTATCCTCCATCCGTTGAAATCATCGGTGAAGTGCCATATGGTATGCTGTGTGACAATGTCATTTCTCATGGCATCATCATAATAGTCCACAAAATAGGTTTTCAGGTAGTTGCCGACGCTTTCACCTGAATTCTTGTTTGTGGCATATGTTGTGTCCTTTACACTATATTTCTGGCCGGTCTTTGCTTCATGCTCTCCATAGTTGATGCAGTATCCATTATATCCATTGTCAAAGGTAATGTTGACGTGGCCGTCCTCGCTTGCAAGGACTTCTTCTTCGGATTCGCTGCTTCTTAGGATATTTGTCTCGTTTTCTGCAGATACGAAGTTCATGCAGGTTGTGACCGCAAATATTATCATTAGGATTGTAATCAGGGGTTTTTTCAATATTATTCACCTCTTGTGATTTTGTACTATTAGCATTGTTTGAGGTTATATATAAATGTAAGGTAACCTTTTGGTCACTATGGATTAAATGACGGTTAAAATTCGAAATAATATGATAACATCTAATTTTTGCACTTCTTTTATTGTTTTAGCTCTAAAAATCAGTATTTTATCATGAATTAAAAATTTTTATAACATATAAAAATCAATATTGTATCATGAAGGTATTGGCTAATTTTGAAGACAATCATAAGATTCCGTCAAACTCATCACTTGATGATCTGCTCGACGGAGGTTTTGAAAAGGGCTGCATAACCCAGATATTCGGCTCTCCAAGTTCCGGAAAAAGCAATGTCGCATTGATGCTGGCAGTCAATGTTGCAAAAGCTGGCAGAAAGGTAATCTATATTGATACTGAAGGAGGAATATCAATTGACAGAATCAAGCAGATTTCAGGACCTCACTTCTCAAACGTGGCCAATAACATAATGGTTTTCGAACCGACTGATTTTCTGCAGCAGACCGAAAACCTAAGGTCAATCGACGTGTGGCTTCGAAAGCACCATGAGGAGGTTGACCTGATTGTTCTTGATTCGGCCGTTGCACTTTACAGGGTGGATGACATGAAGTCATATAAGCTGAGCAAGGAGCTGAGAAAGCAGATTCAGCTTCTGTCCAATCTTGCCCGCAGGCATGACATTGCGGTAATCATTACAAACCAGATTTACAATTCATTTGATGATGAGGGAAACAGTGAGGTCAAGGCGGTCGGCGGAGATATTATCGCCTACATCAGCAAGGTCATAATCAGATTGGAGCGCGGAAGCGAGATTGACCAGAGGATTGCCACCTTGATGCGCCACAGAAGTCTTCCGGAAGGAAGGCAGGTTACTTTTTCAATCACCTCAAATGGTATTGAGTAGGTTAATTTTATTAACAATTAAAAATATAAATTTACTTTGGAATTGTTTGAGTGATAACTATGAGGGAAAAGGATTTCGATATTAAAAACCCAAAAAAGAAATTTCAAAAAACCGAAAGAGTACCTCCAGAAGGATATGAATGTGCTAACGACTTTTTTGAAGATATGTATATGGACAAGGACATGATTTGGATGGGCCAGAACACCAACCATTTACATGACGATACAATAGCCGATGCTATGATTGAGGCCATCAAGGAAAAGACATTCTGCAGATATCCTGCCCCTGAAGGATTCAGTGAACTTAAACAATTGATTTTAGACGATTTGGGATTAAAGGATTTGGAGGTATTGCTGACCTCCGGCGCAACAGAGTCCCTGTATCTTGTTATGCAGGCACTTCTTGAACCTGAAGACAATGTGATTTTATCCGATCCGGGCTATTTCATCATAGGCGACTTTGCAAACAGATTTGCAGGTGAAGTAAGGTATGTTCCGATTTATTATCCTGAAAACAACTACAAGTTAACTCCAAAGCTTTTAAGGGAGAACATGGATGAGAACACCCGTATGGTAATATTGATTGATCCTTTAAATCCGTTAGGTTCATCATATACCGAAGATGAACTCAAGGAATTTGCAGAAATTGCAAAGGAAAATGACTTATACTTATTGCATGACATAACTTACAAGGATTTCGCAAGAGAGCACTTTTTGGTGGAAAACTTTGCTCCGGGCCAAACCTTGACAATCTACAGCTTTTCAAAGATATTTGGAATGGCCGGTTTAAGGGTTGGGGGAGTCGTGTCCTCAAAACCTATAATAGATGCCATCAAGAATGCGGTTGTCAACGATTTGGGAGTAAACATCATTTCACAGTACGGTGCGATTGCAGGACTCAAATCAAAACCTCAATGGTTTGACCAAATGAGGGAAACCTGCTTTGAAAACCAAAGACTAATTAATGAAATGATTGAACCGATTGAAGGGGTGTTCCTGCCTGTCTATCCGTCTGATGCAAACATGATGGTGATTGACCTGTCAGGTGCTGGAATAAATCCTAAAGCGATGTCAAATTACCTGATTGAGAAGAAACTCTTTACAAGAGAAGGGGAATACACTTCCGAAGAGTTCGGAGACAGATATCTGCGTATCAGTTTTTCAATTCCGACTGAGGAAGTTAAAGTATTCTGTGAAGAATTCCCTAAGGCCGTTGAGGCCTTAAGGACAAAATAGGTTCGCATGAGATTCAGATATCATCAACCTATTCCAAACTTTTATGAAATTGAAAACCCTCACCATCCCAAAACCACAATTGATGACGATTTTTTAAATGAATTCAGAGACATTGCCATTGCCTCAAGATTTGCCGGTTTAAGCTATTCCAAATTGAGTGATGAATTTAAAAAGGAATGGGATATTGACTGGGATAATATCATAATTCTAAAATACGCAATGTCTGAAGAAATCTTGAAAATGGACCCCTCAAAGGAAAAGTGCAAACTGATGGATGAGGAATTCCAGGAAGTCGGCGCAAAGACTTTTGCCCTTGCAGATATATTGAGGGAAAACGGCTTCAGGGCAGACCTGATCAATCCCCTGGATGACCGGGTAAGCCTTAGGGCAATTGCGCTTCAGTCAAATGATGCGGTAATCACAAGAAGCAACATGTGCCTCTTTAAGGAAGGATTGAACCTGGGGTTCTTCATGATTGAAACTTCAATTGAAAACCTGCCGTTCAAAACTGAAAATGAGATGGAATGGGTTCGCGATTACTGCTCAACATGCGGAGTATGCATTGACAGATGCCCTGAAAAGGTATTTGATGAAGATGGTAAATTTTTAAGAAAACAGTGCACAGCACATCGTGAGGGGTGCAGTGTCTGTATTAATTTCTGTCCCTTTTACAAAAGAGGATATGAAAAAGTCAAAAAAAGATATGAGAGGATGAAAAAATGAGTGATAAAATAGCATTGGTATCTTGCAGTGGACTGTCCCCATTAGGTCTTGTCGTAAGGGCTGCCAGCGTTGAGCTGGCATTGGAAAATGAAAACATTGTTGCGGCTTGCATTACAGAGTATTCTGCCCAGCCGAACAATTGCGCACCGATTCTGGATGATGCGGAGATTGTTACAATTACAGGTTGCGGAGATGATTGCGCTTCAGTAATTCTGAATGAGAAGGATATAAAATCAGTTAAAAACATCGCTGCAGATGCAGTCGTCAAGGCTTATGATTTAAATCCGTTGGATGCTGTTCGTCTTGATGAAGACGGTGAAAAGGCAGTTGAAATATTGAAGAGATATATCCTGAAAGAATTAGAGAACATTTAATTCAGTATTTTCTAGCTTTTCAATTTCATCAAATTTGTTGTTTAAAAGCAGCAGAATGATTTCCAATGTTTTTCTGATTCCGTTCTGTGACCTTTGAAATAGGTCTTCACTGTTGTTTTCACATAAGTCAGCGTAAATGCCGGTTGTAGTTGAAACTTCATATTCATCAGTGATTATGCAAATTCCTCCACGGCCGATGCCGGCTGTAGTTCCTATTGCAATGTTGCAGTCACTCAAATCTTTAACGGCACGGGCCATGATTTTGCTGACTTCAATGTCTCCTTTTTCATCATAAACTTTAATTCCTTTAATCAGCTTGTTGGGTTTTGGAGGATTTTTGACATTCAAAATCTTCACAACGGCTTCAATCGTTGGAATGAATAAGCTGCAGGTTACGCTAAGCTCATTATAATCGAAATCACCATATTCTTCAAGATTTTTTACATATTCCCTTCCGAAATTGCCTTCATAGCATTGAGCTATCGCATGAAGTTCCCTTCCGATTTTTCCCTGGGTGAAACATTCTGCAGTTGCTATCTTAATCATTTTGATCTCTCAACAGTTTCAATGCATTTATTGTAATGACTTTTGCCACTTCATCCAAAGTATATGGAGTTACAGGTTCATTGTCCCTGATCAGTTTGTTTGTGGTTAAAATCAGATGGTTTTCTGTTATTCCCTGCTTTCTCAACTCTTCAACGGCAGGATTTGATTCGTCATACTCGGAAATGTCCTTGATTTCAATATTTTCATCGCCAAAGCCGAATATTCCTGCAGTTCCAATTGTCTTTGCACCTTTTTTGTGAGCATGCTTTATTATTTTGGCGGCTGTTGGGATTGTGTTTCCTCCGGCGATGACAATAATCACGACATCCCCTTCAACCAAATCAAGATTATCAGCATCAATATATTCAGGATAGCTTATGATATTTCTGAATTCTTCCTTGTGGGTACAGAGCTGTTTTATGAAATCCGGTTTGTTTTGCCCGGCCTCTGCTCCAAGAAGTGTGAAAATCACATCGCCTCCATCAACCTTTTGGCCATCAAATGCAGCTATTGTTTTTGGGCCTCCTCTGTGAACCTGCATCAGGTTTATTGCAATTCTCAGCCCTAATCTTCCACAGCCTATTAAATCGATCCTGCCTTTAGGGACCTGTCTGTCTTCCATTTTTTTAATTTCATCTGTCATTTTATCACCTGTATCGGTTTTTTGTCAACAATTCCTACGTTTATCTTGAGTTCTTTTAAAACATCTCCAAGAGCATACAGTCCTGGTATTTCGCTTTCATGGTGATTCAGGTCAATCAGTGTAATTCCCAAATTAATTGCCAGAATGGCTGTTTCCTGTGTCAGGTCTCCGGATATCAATATGTCAACATTCTTATTTTTAGCCAATAAAATATATTCTGGATTTTTAAGTCCAAAACCTGAAATTATTCCTATATTTTTAATTGCATTATCATCATCTAAGCTATTCACAATTCTGGCATTGCTGAAATTATCTAAAATCTGTCTTTTCAATTCAATGAATTTCAGGTCAGTTTTGCAGATTCTTCCAATACCGGTTTCATCATCAAAATAACCTGAAACTTCCAGTTTCAATGCTTTTGCCAGTGCATCATTTGCTCCGCCATCAATTATGTCCCAATTCGAATGTATTGTATATGTTGGTGTTCTAGGTACAAATAATGGGGGATGATGGGTTATTATCAATGTATTTTCGTAATTCAAATCATCTTCGGGCAATAAGTCCATATAAATCTTTATTGAATTAATCTCTTCTGTTAAATCATAATCCCATTTAAATCCTACATCATCATGGTCAAGAGCCAATGAAGGGGGAATTTTTTCATCCAGAAATTCAATTATATCTTTAAGTTTCATTTAAATCATTTTTGTGGTAATCTTGTTTATCTCTTCTGCAATCAGTTCATCCAAATCAAAGGGATTGATTGTTGATATTTTAAAAGCATTCACATTAGCCAGTTCAATGAATTTGTCAATGTCCATTTGCTTGAAAATGACCTCTTCATAGAATCCCATTTCACAGGCACAATAAAGAACGCCTTCCTTTTCAAGAAACTTGTTAATCAGATTGGTTAAAACGCCAATTGTCAATGTCATCGTTCCGGAGGTTTTTGTATCGATGCCTTTGGTTTTTATGATTGCCTTATTTTTAGCTTTGACTACATCTAATCTTTCATGGATGTTATTTTTTTCGGCTAAAAGCTTGTCATTGTCTTCAGCTACAGGATCTTCTATTATGAATGTCTCAACATCAAATTTTGATGACTGCTTGATATTGATTCCTCCAAATCCTGTTGTGTCTATTACGACATCCCCTGAATAAATCAGATCCAAATCGGATGAAAAATCAGCATTAGTTATAGGCTTGCCGCCCAAATCAGTATGAAGCAGCTCTTCAAGATGTGGATAAATGTCAATCAGTAATATGTTTTTGTATTTTTCACTCAATCTTTTGACGATTCCAACTCCAGTGAAATAAGTTCCAATGACAATTATTTTTTTGTTTTCATCAAAATTCAAGCTTTCAATGTAGTCAAAAACAGCTTCGGATTTTTTATCTATAATCCTGTTGAAAATATCAATCAGTTTTGTTTCGGATTTAATTGTCAGTACTTCTGAAGTAATTCCTGTATCGACATTCATTGTTTAACCTTCTTGAAACCAATTTTTTCAAGTGCTTCACATGCTTCGCTGTAAACCGCTTCTTCAATAGATTTTTTATGAATTATATGTGAAGGTGAAGTTCCTGCAGTCAATATTCTTCCCTTATTGTCAATGAAAATAAGTAGTGAACCTGATCCTGGAATTCCCAAACGGCCTCTTGCTATTATCAAGTCAGCATCGCTTTGGTCAAGTGCCATATAGGCTTTTGCAAGAGCGGGAATTCTGCTGGTGTCTGCAGTATTGGTATTGATATGGAGTATTTCTGCAGAAGGTAAGCCATATTCGCTTAAGACTTGATTCAGGACTTCCACTTTTATGCCGTTCTTGTTTGGTATGTAAATTTTTTTAGCATTTCGGATATAATCTTGAATTTCTCTGATTTCTTCAAGTGTGTCTCCGAATCTGCAGTTGTTTCTGGACTCTTCAAATGCATTTTTAATCATTCTTTCAAATGCCATTTTGTCACCTCCTAAAAAAAGTGATTAAATAGTTTGAGGTACCAAATCCAATTTTTCAATAACATTGACAACTTCGGAATAATTTCCATAATTTGGGGAACCCACACCCTTGACTTCATGAGGGTAATTGTCGGCTATGACGGTTGCCAGGTTGTTCGCTCCGGCCTTAAGTGAAAATTCCACATTTTCAGGTCCGACGGTTGGAGTCGGCATTGTTATTGTAATGGAAGGATACATTATTCTTGTGACTGCAACCATCTTCAGCTGCTCTTTCAATGGGAATGGTGGCCAGTCTGCCATAGGTGTTCCTTCATATGGGTTGAATCCCATTATTGGAATCTCTTCCAATGTCTTGAAGTTGGACAGGTAACGCAAGTGCTTTATTCTGTCTTCCTTGCTTTCCCCAAGTCCCAATAGCAGGCCTGATGATAATCCTACGCCTGCATCGCTCACCCTTTTGCAGGTTAGTATCCTTTGGTCTAAGGAGTCTCCAGGTTTTCTTTGATAGAACACGTCCTCGTTTATTGTTTCTAGATTGCAGCATATTGTGTCTGCACCCAAATCTGCCAAATCCTGAACTGATTTTTCAGTCAGGTCTCCTCCGACATTGACAAGAATTTCCAGGTTTGAATTTTCCTTTACGATTTTGCATGCATTAACTGCCTGCTTTCCTTTATAGCCATATCCTCCGGAACAGCTTACGCGGGGAATATGTGCCTCTTCGATAGATTTAACAGCCATTAATATTTCATCATTTGATTTGTAAAATGCATTGAAATATCCTTTTTCGGAAGTTTCCTCTGCAAATCCGCAATATTCACATCTAGGTTGGATCTGGCATTTGTTTGTAAGGTGTACAGTAGAAGTTAGCTTGATTACTTTTGATTGACTGTCTCTTATGTCGCATGCTATCTTGAACAATTTCTCCAAATCGTCATCGTCCTCGATATCTAACAATTCTAAAAATTCCTCGTCGCTTAATTCTTTTCCTTGTCTTGCTTTTTCTAAAATTTCATCAATCATATAACCATCTATCTCTCATATTTTTATTGAAATTGCTTCAACTTATTTTTTAATAGCTAATTTCTTAACGATTAAAAAATAAGTTAAAATTGTTGGGGTTAACCAACAATCAACTTATATTGTGTTTATTCGTCTTTGCCTAAGTAATCGAGTATGGTAGGTACGATGTCTGCTAATGAACCGAAGTTCATGGAGTCAGCGGTACCTAATAATGCAGCAGGGTTTAGTGCATCGTCCATTTTGTCGATACCTTCGTTTTGCATTAATGCAGTTACATTGGTTAAAGCTTCGTTAGCCATCATTTGTGCAAATCCAGCTGGTGCACCTAAGATTTGAGTAACTGTGTCTCTGTATGCTAAAAGACCTGCGTAGGTAATAGCGGTAACTGCTGAACACATGTCACATACTGGACCAACCATGTTTGCTGGTAATGTGAAAGCGGATCCTCTTGCTTTTTGACCTAAGTCTACTAAAGTGTCAATTGCAGCTTGGTCAGCGAATCCTTCAGCAATGTAAACTTGTCCTTTCATTTCAGGTACAGCACCTGGGTGGTAGGAAGCTACGTTCACGTTTTTACCTAAATCTTCGAAGATTTTGTTTAATCCAGGTGTTGGGATAGTACATGCGTGGGTTACGATTGCACCGTCTTTAATATCATCAGCGAAGTTTTTGATGATGTCAGGTTGCATACCACCTTCTGGTAACCAGGTCATTACCCAGTCAGCGTCTGCTACTGCTTCGGAATCATCGTTAATACATTTCATACCTAAGTCTTCAGGGTGAGTAAAGTGAATAGCACCTTTAGCTGGTTTTGGTACGGTTTCAGCTAATTCGTTTACTTTTGCTCTGATAGCAGGCATTACATCTTCTGGGTTTCCTGCTTTGTGTGCTGCAATTACTTCTGCGTAATCAAAGTCATCTACTACTACAAAATCTCCGTCAAAAATTGGGTCGGATACGACTACTTCATCTACACCAGCTAATTCTAATAATTCTGCACCCATTTCAATGGTTGAGTGGGTCATGGAAAGCTTCTGCAACTTCACAAGCTCTTGAGAAGTTGGTAATTCCACTTGCAGCGTGTGTTCTGTAACATCCTGCACCTAAAATTGCTACTTTCATTTTTTTGCCTCCTTTGTTTTCATGGTTTCCAAATTTTTCTTTTAATTTAGAAAGTACCATTCTTTTGTCTCCTTATTTTAATGAACTTTTATAATAGTTGAAACTATTTAAAAAGTTTTACTGCATGGAGACTCCATGAGTAGAACTCAAAGAGTAATAAAAATTATGGTAGTTTTATTCCATGCAGTAATAAATATTATTTAAATTATCGTACTATTTAAAACTTGTTATTACTCTTTTTTTAGTATTATTTTTTTTATCCTTTTTTAGTTATTAGTAATACTAGTATTACTATTTTTTTATTTTATTTAAATTTAGTAATACTTTTTGTTTTACATTATAATTGATATAAATCTGTTTTAGGTTTACCTAAATCGAAACTTATTTATTGATGATTTCACTGAAAATAATATTAGATAAAGTAATTTTGGAGTAAAATTTCATGTATGACTTAATAAAAAAGGCGGTTTATGATGATGATGCCGCAATTCAAATATCAAAAATGGACAAGGATGTGACCTCCGTCGTTGATGCGATTTCAGAACTTTCCCTTGAAGAGACAATGAAATTGGGAATGCAATTTAAAAGGTTTCCTTTAGGATGTGACTTGACAGAAGTGGTTGCCGGAACATGCGCCTCTGATTTGGAGATAATGGATTTGTTGGGTAACTGTCGCTTGTCTGATATGATTGGCGCTCCAATTCACATTTGTGCTTATGCGTTTTCAGACATCGGCGAAAAATTCGGAATGACCGGACTTGAAGTTATGCAGAAGGTTCATGAGATTGTTGATGTTCCCCTTGATTTGGATCATTTCGGTGAAAACGGTGCGATGAGACTTCCAAAAAACATTAGTGGATGTGGAGGTGAATGCTATAATAATGGTCCTGCATTCACGGAATGTCCCAGAGGCAGGATTCATGAGCGCCTGATTGATAAGGAGCTGGAACAGAAGGATGATAAGGAGGAATGGGTTAAACTGTCATCATCCGTTGCGGTAAATGTCACTTGCGAACAGACTGGTGACGGTCATGCGGCTCCATTAAGAGAAGCCGAAGACATTGCACAATTGGCTAAAAAATATGGCAGAGGCCTTGAATCCATCATGTTTGTTGGTGACGGATATGACGAAGTCATAACCGGTTTTGAGAAATCCATTGAAATCGGTGCGGACGTCATTGTTGTTGAGGGAGGTCCTTTCAACAGATGTGAAAACACCACTGAAAGCTTTGCAAAAACAATTGCAGCTGCAAGGATTTTGTCTCCCGGAAAGGTGGTGGCCACCAACGGGGCCTATGAACATGAGGTTCGTGCAGGTTTGAGAACAGGATTGAACATGGTCATTACAGGATTTCCTAAAAATCATCATGGATATATGTGCGGATATGAGCCGGGAACAGCCAGGCGCGGAAAGTTCGGACTTCCAAGAATCATACAAATCATCAATGAGGAATTTCCGAATCGTGGCCTTCCTGTCCAAAAGCATGACCTGTTGTCATTGGCAACAGCTGTCAAGATTGCCGGCCCAGATTATGTATATCCTAGGAAAATCGGATCATATCATGTTGGAGATGCCCACTGGGCAACTTTGGTCAACTCAAGGATGTATCAGAATATCGAACTGAAACATACCCTAAGCGATATTGTTGAATTGGCTCGCGGAAATGTTGTCTCCTTGCATGGGGGACGGTTTATCTCATGGGTTATTGCAAACGAATTGGACAGGTATGTTGATGAAATCATAATATCTGATGTTGACGATTGGGTATTGAAAAACACTGTCAGTAATCTTCAGGATGCTTTGAATGCCACAATCATTGCTGAAAAGGATGATAAGGCTGCGGCCGATAGTGCTGACTTTTCAATTGCCTCATCAACTATGATTCCGGTCAAGGAAAGTATTTTGAAAAAAGTTCCAAATGCATTAACAATAGTTTAGTAATAATTTTTTATAAAAAATTATGCTTTAAAGTAGTATTATTTTTATAAAAAGTATTACTATTTTTTCTTTATCCATTTTATTATATTTTTCTTCTTAAATTTAATTTAATTACTTATTTTCAAAAAATAAATGTTATATTTTTCTTAATTTGATTCAACTAAACGTTTTATTCTCTTTTTTTAATATTATTAGTATTTAAATGATTTTCTTAATTATTAATTTTCATTGAAAACTTGCTTGAGATGCTTGTTTAATAAAATTGAGTTTTTATCGTCTTCAGTTAATTTATTAAATAAGTTATTATCCTTAATTTACTTTAAGACTTTAAATTTGCAGAGTAATACTTTAATAACATTTATATGGTTATTACTATTCATTACTATATAGATTATTTTAATTAATTTGTTAATTTGAATAATTTGGAGATTATTTTAATAATAATTGGAGAGAGTAGTGTGGAAATTACTGTAGAAAAAATAGCAATGATTAGAGAAAATCACAATCCAAAAAATGCGAATTTAAATTTGGACATTGACTGGTCAGTTGAGTATACCAATACTGATCAAAGGAATGTGAACTACAATATTGTTTTAAAATCCGCCGATTGCCTAAATTTAAATTTCAAGGTTGAAGGATTGGTCATGTTGGACATTTTTGAAGAATTCCTCCAGCAGGAATGTTCTCAAATTGTTTTCCATCACGCATGCACTATGTTAATGAATATGATTTCATTAACCAGGCAATCAAATTATGAGCTATTGAAAGAGGATAAAAATTCTGCAGTAAATATGAATGCTGCTTTTTAAAGATTTGGTGAGTATTATGTTTGAAATTAAACACACGTTATGCCCTTCATGTAGTGTTGGTTGTGGTATAAACGTGATTTTAGATGGTGAAGAAATTGTTGGGACATTTCCCTATAAGAGACATCCAGTCAATGCTGGTAAAAACTGTTTGAATGGAAGAAATTCCATTGAATGCTGTGAAAGCAAATTTGAAGATATCGATTCTGAAAAGGCAATTGCAGACGCTTCAAAGGAAATTAAATCCTGTGATTCATCAGAAGTATCTGTAATCTGTTCAGGTTATGATACTATTGAAGAGGTTGAAGCGATTAAAAACTTCGCAGAATCCAATGGATTCAACATAGGATTTTATTCAGATGATTTGAAAAATGTTGATGATGTCGCTTCATATGATGAGCTTGCAGCTGCAGGCAAGGTATTTGCAATTGGGGATTTGCTGTATGAAAATCCATTGATTGGAAGAAGGATTGTTCATGCAAAGCAGAATGATGCAAAAATTTATGCCTTGAGCAAAAATGAAAATGCAGTCACTTTCAACATTGCCGATGAAACATCCACTTCATCCGTTCAGGAATTTTTGGATAAATTCGCTGGTGAAATTGATGATTCTTCAGTTGTTGTATTTAATTATGTTGATGAGGCTGGCGATTTGGATAAACTGGAATCATTGGACTGTAAAGTTTTACCTGTTTTCAGCAAACCTAATACAAAAGGTGCTTTAGATATCGTTGATCCAAAATCATGTGATGAAATGATTGAATTGTTTGATAACACTAAATTGCTGTTAATATTCAATGATGATGTTGTTGACGAGTTTGATTATGATTTCACTAAAATATCCAAAATAGTCAGTTTTGCATGTTGCGAAAATGACACCACCGAAATTGCAGATATTGTCGTTCCTGTCAAATCATGGTTGGAACAGGACGGTTCTTTCGTAAATGCAATGGGCGATGAGCAAAATTTCAGTTCAGTCATTGAATCTGACAATTTAGGTATTGTCGAAGTTATTGAGGAGTTAAACAAATAGAGGGGATAATATGAGTTATGTTTTAGCAAAATCTCAAAATAATGAAATTCTTGAAGCAGGTGAATGTGGAGGAGCTGTAACAAGTATTCTTAAATATTTGCTTGATGAAGGATTGGTTGATGGCGTTTTAGCATTAAGCCCTCAGGATGATGTTTATGATGCGTTCCCGGTTTTTGTAACCGATTCAGAGGATTTATTAAAAACTGCAGGGTCTTATCATTGTGCTCCAACAATGATAGGGGATCTTGTTCAAAAATATTTCATTGATAAAAAAGTTGCATTTACAGTCAAGCCATGTGACATGAGGGCCGTTGAAGAGCTTATAACAAGACATAAGATTAACAGTGATAACATTTACATGATTGGTTTGAACTGTGGTGGAACCGTATCACCAGTCAGCGGTAGAAAAATGATAGACTTGTTCTACGAAGCCAATCCTGATGATGTTGTAAGCGAGGAAATTGACAAGGGTCAATTCATCATTGAACTTGCTGACGGCTCAGAAGAGGCTGTGAAAATCCATGACCTTGAAAATGAAGGATATGGTCGTCGTAACAACTGCCAAAGATGTGATGTGAAAATCCCAAGAAAGGCAAATATCGCCTGTGGAAACTGGGGTGCAGAAGACGGTTGGACATTCATTGAAATCAATGATGAAAAAGGTCAGGAATTGATAGATGGTGCTAAAAAAGCAGGAATTCTTGAAACCAAGTCTCCTTCTGATGCTGCTGTTGAAGGAAGGTCAAAAGTTGAAAACATCATGATCAAGATGGCCAAAAAGAATCAGGACGCAACTTATCCTACAGTCAGTGAAATGACTGAATGGAGCCGCTGTATCAGCTGTTATGCATGCCGTGATGTCTGTCCAATCTGCTGGTGCTTTGAAAACTGTGAATTGAACAAGCCTTACTTTAAGGATGAAGCTAATATTCCACCGGTTCCAATTGCTTTCCAGGGTGTAAGATTGTCCCACATGAGTTTCAGCTGTGTGGACTGTGGTCAATGTGATGACGTATGTCCAATGGACATTCCTGTTTCATTAATCTTCGATAAGTTGCAGAAAAAATACTATGATAGAACTGGTTATGTAGCTGGAGTTTCAGATGACATCAAACCTCCATTATACAGTCCAGAAAAAACAGAGTTATGAGGTGATTTGATGTCTGATGATTTAAAAATTGTAGGTTTATTATGTAACTGGTGTTGTTATGGTGGTGCGGATACTGCAGGGACTGCTCGTATGCAATATTCCCCAAACATCAGAATCATTCGTGTAATGTGCTCCGGAAGAATCAATCCTTCCATGATATTCAAGGCATTTCAGGAAGGTGCCGACGGCGTGTTTGTAGGAGGATGTCATATTGGAGACTGCCATTATGATGCAGGTAACTACAAATGGTCAAGAAGATCAAAAATCGTTGAGGATATCCTTGAGGAGTTTGGAATCGAAAAGGAAAGATTCCGTCATGAATGGATTTCTGCTTCTGAAGGCGAAAAATTCCAAAGAACAATGGAAGAATTCCATAAAACTCTCCTAAAATTAGGGCCATTAGAATTAGAATAGAGTCAAAAATAGTCAAGCCAGATTATGATTGTAAATAGCTGTTTTAGCTATTTACTTTCATTATTTAGCTGTCTTTCTAAGATTAGTGGGACTCTCACTAATGTTAGAAAAATGGTTAAAATAGAGAATATTTTGACTGTTTTTCAATTAATTATCTTTATGTTGATAATTCATCATTAGCCGAGCAATATTGGTTGTTGGCATAACCAATCGATATTGCTTATTTTTCTCCATCAATGTAGGATAATTAATAATTAAAAAGAGATTTGTATAATTACATATGGGTTTCTTTCACTGTCTACAATAGCTATTAAAGCAATCTTCTCCTCACGTCTTTAATAGCTATTCTTTATAAAAATATTTATTACTTTTTTTTAATAAAATATTATTTAAAATAGTATTATTTTTATAAAATGTATTACTATTTTTATTTCATCATTTTGAAGAAATTATGTCTAATATGAATTAAAATTTAATTGGTTTTGTTAAATTTCGTTTATAATTTAATTTTTCAATTATTTGGGGATTGCTTTTCATTATTTTTTATTTTAAAGTAATTCTAATAATTTTTGATATTATTATCATTTTCAAACCAGAGGTCCAGGAATGTTGTTTTCACATAATTCAAATTGATTTTGTCATTGAACTTATTTAATAAATAATTAATTGTCATTTTTTAATTTAAAGCTTAAATTGAAGAGTAATACTTTAATAACATTTATATGGTTATTACTAGTTAGTATAGTATAGATTATCAAATTTGCCTCAATTTTTGATAATTTTTATATGTCCATACCTCAATATAAATTAGGTCATATAACTACTGTAAATAGCTGTCACGGCTATTTACACTCTATCTTAATTATCTTTCTAAGATTATTGTGTTGATCAGTAATCTTAGAAAGATAGTTAAAAACATGTTTTAACTATCTTGGTAAAGTCATTTGTATCTTTAAATGATTCGTTTATATAACGTGATTATTTAAATTGTTTAAGTTATTAAAGTTTCTCTCCTCTGCTTTAATAACTCCTTTTTTTAATTAATGGTGATGGATACGAAATTTAATCGGAGAGGTAGTAATATTCTCCTTTTTCTTTTTGCTCACGGTCTTTGTAACTGTCGAGCTTGTTTACCCTTGGTCTTTTGGTTTCCTTATCCCTTCTGAATGTGATGTTAAGGTTTCCTAAAAACTCGTTCATTGCATTCCTTAAGTCGGTCGGCTTTGAAGCATGACCGTTGAGACCCGGAGTTCCGTCAAACACCATTGCCCTGTCGGAGATGTAGTCGATAAATACGATGTCGTGGTCAACAATAAGTGAGGCGGCATTTTGGCTTTCAACCATTTTGCGTATAACTCTCGCAGCTATCAGCCTCTGCTCAACATCCAGGAATGCTGTCGGTTCGTCGAAAAGATAGATTTCGGCATCCTTTGCCAATGTTGCGGCTATCGCCAGCCTTTGAAGTTCCCCTCCACTCAGGCCCTTGACAGGCTTGTCCAGCATTTCATCCAGTGTCAGAGGTTTCATTATTTCGCTTTCAAAGATTTTTGACCCAAAACTTGGGGCGTTCATGAATAGAAAGTCGCTTACGGTTCCTTCGAAGTTTGAAACGATATATTGTGGCTTGTATGCTATTGTAACCTCTTCGTCAACCTCTCCGGTTGTAGGCTCTTCCACGCCTGCAAGTATCTTGGCGAATGTTGTCTTACCGATACCGTTTGATCCGAATGCGGTTACGATTTCGTCATAGAATATTTCACCTGCATCGGCAGTAAGGCTGAATCCGTCATACTCCTTTGACAGGTCGGAATAGCTTGAAAGCGCATCCCCTTCGTCTTCCGGTGTCGGTGGCCTTATTGTAAATTCAATCGGATTTCTTCTGATTCTGACATTCTCTTCAGCTAAGAATCCATTTATATATGCATTTATGCCTAAACGAACTCCTTTTCGTCCTGAAACTACACCATATCCTCCAGGCTGTCCGTACAGGATATGGATATTGTCGGACAGCGCATCCAAAGTGGCGAGGTCGTGTTCAATGACAAGAACGCTTTTGCCCTCTTCTGCAAGTGAACGGATTACCTTGACTGCATTCAGCCTTTGTGACACGTCCAGCCAGGAAGTCGGTTCGTCGAAGTAGTAGAAATCGCCTTCTCTTAGGACGGTTGCGGCTATTGCAACCCTCTGAAGCTCTCCTCCACTCAGATTTTCCATCTTACGGTCCAGAACGTTTTCCAGCTGCAGCTCTTCTGTAACGTATTCAAGCTTGTCACGTTCATTGACATTGCTCAATAAATCTTTCACCTTGCCCTTTACAACCTTCGGAAGCTTGTCGACCATTTGAGGCTTGAGTATGGTTTTGATGTTGCCTTCTGAGAGGTCCTGGAAGTATTTCTGCAGGGAGGACCCTTTATAAAATTCAATGACTGCATCCCAGTTTTCAGGCTTGCTTTCAAAGTCTCCGAAGTTTGGAATCAGGCTTCCTGATAGGATATTCATGATCGTGGACTTACCGATTCCATTCGGACCTAAAAGTCCCAGAACTGTTCCCTCTTCAAGATTCGGAAGTCCGAAAAGCTCAAACTGGTTTTGTCCGAATCTGTGGATCGGTTCGCCTGCAGCTTCAGGCAGGTTTATAATCGAAATTGCATCAAAGGGGCATCTGTTGGTACATATTCCGCACCCTTCACATAACTCTTCAGATATCAACGGTTTTTTTGTATCTTCATCAACCACTATTGTGTCCTCATCCATTCTTACGCCCGGACAGTAGTGTATGCAAAGATAATCGCACTTTTTGGGTTGACATCTGTCTTTGTCTAAAATTGATATACGACTCATTATAATCTCCTTAAAAATATAATCATTAATAGTTATGTTAATCCCTATAATTAAATTGTTGCACGATTTGTTGATAATCATTTCAAAATTAGTATATGACTTGCTGACATTTTTGCCGCAAAGATAATAAAAGTTTTAAGTAATTAAGTTTAAATGTAAATTATAGAAGTTTATTTTGGTGATTAAATGAAAATCAATAAAATATTAGGTTTGTTTTTAATATTTGTTATACTAATTTCCGCTTGCGGAGTTGCTTTTGCAGAATCCGGAAGTGCTAAATCATCTGATGGTTCAAGTTCATCATCTGATACCTCTAGTTCATCATCAGATAGTTCAAGTAGTTCAGATACATCAGCAGACACTAGTGCTGATACCAGTTCAGATTCCAGTTCGGACTCCAGTTCCGATTCAGGTTCAAGTTCAGATTCCGGTTCAAATTCGAATTCCGGTTCAAGTTCCAGCGGCGGTCAAAGTTCATACTCTTATACAACTGACCAGCCAACATACAGTTATTCAGACAATTCCGGGGATTCTGGTTCCTCCGGCGATGCTGCAAATGCTACAGCAAATAACAATACACATCGTAATGTGACAAATCATACTGCAAACAATACAAATGTTTCTGCAAATCCAGGATTTACCCTTGGTGATAATGCATTAGTTATAATGTTGATTGTCGGTGTATTCATTGTTATTGCAGCAATTGTTGTTGTATTTTTCAAATTAGATTAAATAACTAGATTTTTTCTAGTTTATTTATTATTTTTTATATTTTTTTCTTGTTGTTCCAGGCTGTTGCAGTTGGAAACTTAATTTGATTTTTAAAATGAGATTTATGGGGATAAGATGAAACAGGTCATGATCGTCAGAACCGATTTGAAGATGCGCAAGGGAAAGATTGCAGCCCAATGCTGCCATGGTGCCATTGGGGCGTATAAGAAATCTCCTGCTGATAAAATCAGAAAATGGGAAAATGAGGCCTATGCAAAGGTGGTTTTAAAAGTCCAGACTCTAGAGGAGCTGACTGAACTTAAAAAGATTGCCGATAAAAAGGGCATTGCAAATTATCTGGTAGTTGATGCCGGAAGGACACAGATACCTACATCAAGCGTAACGGTTTTGGCGCTCGGTCCCGATGAGGATGAAATCCTTGACGAAGTGACTGGTGATTTGAAACTTTTGTAGGCAAGGTGTCATTTAATCGAAGCTGCTTTTAATTAAACATGGTTGAAATTATGTGCATAAAACAGGTTGTAAAAATTGGGGGAAGTCTGTTTCCAGAATATGCAATTGATCTGGCAAAACGCCTAAAAAATACCTGTTCGGTTATAGTTTTGGGTGGTGGAGAATTTGCCAATCTGATTCGCAGGTATGATGATGAAATCGGTTTCAGTGAAGAGGCCAATCACTGGACGGCCATAGGTTGCATGGACATCATCGCAAAACTTGTAAACGACAGGGTTGATTCCGCAAGATTGGCATATTCCATTGATGAGGTTCGTGAAATATCAGATGAAGGATTCACTCCGATTTTTGTCGTTTCCGAATTTTTAAGAAAAGAGGATCTCTTCGAATGCAGCTGGGATGTGACTTCAGATTCGATTTCGGCATATGTTGCCCACCTCCTAAATGCAAACCTTTTAATAGTAACAAATGTAAATGGTATATATACCCATGAACCGAAAGAGCCAGGTTCAACATTCATAAGTAAAATCGATGCAACAACAATGCTAACTTTTCAGGAGTCATCGATTGATGTAATGCTGCCGACTCTTTTATTAAGGTATGGGACTGATTGTTATGTTGTGAATGGGAAGTACCCGGAAAGGGTTTTGTCTTTAATAGACGATAATATAAATGATTATAACTTCGATTACAATGAAAAAAGTTGAATGTATTTCATGTAAACAAGAAATTCCATTAACTGGTACATTCGTCGAATTCGAATGCCCAGAATGTGGAGCAAAAATAGCAAGATGTGAAAAATGCCGTACTTTCGGTCACGGTTACAAATGTGAATGCGGTTTTGAAGGACCATAAACGTAAAAAGGAGGAATTAGAATGGGTGAAGTATTAACTACTATGAAAATTATGCCAGACAGTCCAGAAGAAGATTTAGAAGCTATCAAAGCAACTATTCAGGATTCAATGCCTGAAGGAGCTAAAATCCACGATATTGCAGAAGAACCTATTGCATTCGGTTTAGTTGCAATCATCTTAAACTTCATCACTGATGACGGTGAAGGCGGATCTGAACCTGTTGAAGAAATGGTTTCAGCTATTCCTGGTGTTGCCAGTATCGAGATTACTGGTGTCGGAAGATTAATGTAAATAAATTCATTGATTTTTCCATTATCATTTAAGTTATTTTTTTAATAGCTTATCTCATTTCTTTTTTTATTCATATTTTTTTTCGAATATACTATTTTTTTTGAAATTTTTCTAATGTATTATGTACTTTGTATGACAAAGTTTTAAATGTACGAATTAAATGGAGAAGATATTTTGAAGATTTATAAACTTAGTTTATTTATTTTAATAATAATGATTTTCTCTGTTGGATTTGCTTTTGCTGAAGATGCAAATCAGACCGACTCAGATTTGGGTGTAACTGATGGTGAGGTTATATCTAAGGGGCCGGTAAAGTCTTACGCTGAGTTAGACACTGATTTGCATAAGGGTGCCGATGTAAGTCTAACAGCAGATTATACATATAACGAAACAACTGATACTATAAAGCAGGTCGAGTTGGTGGGAAGTGCCGGCCAGGCCTATACAATAAATGGTAATAATCATATTATTGATGGTGCCGGAAAAGCCGGTGGGCTTAAAATCTCTAACGCTAAGATTACCATTAATAATTTAACTTTTAAAAATTGTAATCAGTCAGCTATCGAGAATTATAAGAACACCACTCTGATTTTAACTTTATTGTGCAAGAATTCTCCGGCTTCTTTAAGCCGGGGGATGAATTGCACATTTTAGTGGGTTAGTGTCTATATTTTTTTTTATGTGGATGGGGTGGTGAGATTAGTTTTCAAATGCTCTCGGATAAATGCTATATTATATGTAGGTTTATAATATGTAATATAGAAAGATGG
>NZ_CAJODJ010000043.1:0-23867 GCF_905233225.1 Methanobrevibacter sp. UBA212 | reverse complement strand
CTTTGAACTTCCAAATTTTCCTGATATTAAAAAAGAATTTAACGTGCCAGAAAAGAGTTTAACCAAAAAAATAGGGCCTACAGCAAAATTTTCAGCAATTATAGACACATTAAATGGTTTCATCCTTGATGGAATAATAGGAGACCATAAAGAATCAGAACAAAAATTAATGTATCAAAATCTAGAAAATATAAAAGGCATAACTCCCTTAAAATCAACAATTTTCGTTTTTGACCGTGGATATAACTCAATGGAATTTTTCGCTAATTTAATAGACATGAATACCTATTTTGTAGTACGATTAATCAATAAATTCTACAAAAAAGAAAAATTAAAAGTCAAAAGCAATGACGGAGAAATAAAACTAAGCCTTAAAGGCCAAAGAATAAAAAGATTCAAAAACAAAGAACTGCAAGAAAAATTCTCAGATGAAACCGAGCTAACACTAAGATTAACAACCATAAAACTGGAAAATGGAGAAATTGAGCACTTATTATCCAATATACCAAAAAATATCATGAATACTGACGATATAAGCTACATCTACCACCTCAGATGGGGAATTGAAACAAACTACAACACACTGAAAAACAGAGAATACATCGAAAACTATAGTGGAAAACGAAGAATAACCATCGAACAAGACATATACTCCAAATTTTTAAGACACAACATCTTTCACCATTATAAAAACTATCTAAATATAATACTAAACAATATAAAAAGAAAAAAAGGAATAACAACGAAATATAAAATAGATCAAGCAAATCTAATACGAAAACTAAACGATTACTTGCCAATAATGATTTTAAATCCAACACAAAAAATCATTCGGACATACACTAAAAAAATCATCAAAAAATGCATAAAAGCGCCAAATAAAGATGAACCCCATCCACCAACGCCCAGAAACAACAAACTAAAAAGAAAATTCAATATAAACTACAGCCTAATGTAAAAAAGGAGAAATGAAAATGAAAAAACATGACAAAAATCTTAAATTGACGGCATTGTTAATACATAATCTTTTAATAATAGTAAAATCAGATATATATACCAATAAAAATATTTTTCATATTGCAAAATTATTTTTATTCACATCTTATAATTTTAACTAAAAAATTAGACAGAGGATTTTAATGAATAGACAAACATTATTTACAATAGGCAAAGGGATTATCATTGTTTTAATCATTATGGCTATTGTATTTGCATTAAAAACTCCTGCAGCTGATTTAAATAGCTTAGATGCTGACGGTAAGGCATTATATACCGACGCATCCGGTCTTCCTTATTTCAGTGAAATGGATTCATATTATAACTACAGGTTGACCAATGATTATGTAGATCACGGCTTTGTGGGAGATGAAATGGTAAACGGCAGTGCATGGGATATGCACAGGAACGCTCCAGATGGAAATCCGGTGAGTTATGAGCTGGGTATCGTACAGTTGACATCATGGATGCATGACATGGCAAACAACTTCCTTGGATGGCACATGTCAGTTAAAGAAGTCGCATTCTGGACCGGTGCAATAATATCCACATTATGTGTAGTACCTGCGTTTATCTTTTCAAGAAGACTGACCAACGATTATGGGGCGATAGTTGCAACACTGATTATTGCACTTGCTCCGAACTACTTTGCGCACACATTCCCAGGATTTTTCGATACAGATATGTTCTATTACATATTCTCGGTATTCTTCATATTCTTCTTTGTTGAATCGATTCGAAGCGACAACTGGATATGGAAAATCGTATTTGCAATATTGTCTGTTATTTCAATTGGATTATTCGCCCAACAATGGTCCGGTTGGATCTTTTACGTTGCACTGATGGGATTCTTTGCTGTTGTGTATCTGATTGTATCATTAATATTCAATGTTGATGGAGACAGGGACCAATATCCAAACGTCCTGCAATGGCTCGTGCACAACAAGGAATTCCTTTCAATTGTTGCAATCGGTGTAATTGCATTTGCAGGCCTTGCCGTATTCCAGGGTATCGATGGTGTTACCGGAATATTCTCAAGGGTATTTAGCCTGCTTAACTTGCAATCCGCATCCGTTGCGGTAGGTGGATTCCCTAACGTACTTATTTCTGTTGCAGAGATGCAAATGCCAAGCATGCTTGGTGCTGGAATGACCTCAATGTTTTTAGCAAGTACAGACGGTTTCATCAACGGTATCGGTGGTATCGCAGTATTCTTTGCAGCATTGGTTGTGCTCTACATCCTTGTTTCAAGGGCATGGAAATTCAGAAAAGTCAGACAAAAACCTGTTGTTGAAAAAGGCAAAGCCCAAAAAGGCAAAAGGGTTTCCGCAGCTGAAAAGCTTGACAACAGCCGCAAATTCAAATTCTCACTGACAGATTTGAAATTCGGCGGGGATAATGAAGTGCTTTCAAGCAAAAGACTGACTGTTTTGTATGCTACATTATTCGTTGTATGGGTAATAGTAACCGCTCTTGCAGTATCCAGAGGTTCAAGGTTCATTACCACAATCGTACTTCCTTTTGCATTCCTTGCGGGAATATTTGTCGGATATGCCTGTGACTACATCAAAAACAGACTCAAAAACGACAACTGGATTACCGTTGCAGTGCTTCTATGTGCATTCCTAGCAGCTGTGCCTCTTGCAACAATAAACACCATCTACGGTATTGCATTATTTGCTGTAATCGCAGCAATCGGACTTGCAAGCATCTACGCACTCAAGGACAATTCAGCAGACAAGAAACATGTTCCAATCAAGAAATATGTTCTAATCGTAGCTATGGTCATTGCGCTTGTAACTCCGAGCGTCTGCGGAGCATTCCAGACCTCAAACGGTGTTGTGCCGGGTACACAGGACTACATGTGGAATGCACTTGAGTGGATTGGAGACACCCAGGACAACGATACAGTAATCACATCCTGGTGGGACTACGGTTACCTCTTCGAAGTTGCAGCCGACAGGCAGGTAACATTCGACGGAGGTTCTCAGTCAGGGGACCGTGCCTTCTGGCTGGGTAAGGCGATGACGACGGACGACCTGGAGCTTTCCGCAGGAATATTCAGAATGCTGGATTCAACAGGTAACCGTGCGGTCAACAAGTTAATCGAAATCACAGACTCTCCTGGAAAATCAGTTGACATACTGCTTGACATCCTTCCAAGAACATCAAGTGATGCTCAAAAGCAACTGACAACCAAATACAACCTGAATGCAGACCAGGCAAAAGAGATAGTTGGATACACCCACCCTGACAATCCACGGCCTGTAACGTTTGTCGCATCAAGCGATATGATTGTCAAGGCGGGATGGTGGAGCTACTTCGGTGCATGGAACTTCGATAACCAGACATCCGAAAACTACAACTACGTAATGCCTTATGAGTCAGTAAAAGTTGGTCCTAACCAAAACGGCACACTCACACTGCAGGAACAGGGCGGAATGACAGTCAACGCCGTAATCGAGAAAGGTTCCGGAAACAATACCACAAACGCTCATGTGGATTCAGTATACACTGAAACCGGCGAACCGCTCAAGATCAACGACACAGAGTACAATCCGTACAAGATTTCCAGATTAATCGTAATCGAAGACGGATACCTCATGAAAAACGAGTCCATCAAAGGCGCTGATGACGGCAACTTCACAATGCTTTTAATGGGCCAAAACAATGAGTACACTCCTATACTTATGGACAAGCACCTTGAAAACTCAATGTTTACCAAGCTGTACTTCTACGGCGGTGCCAACCAGAACATATTCGAGCCTGTGCACTCAGAAAACGGTGTGATGCTGTTTAACGTAAACTTTAACAATACAAAAGCAGGTAAGTAACATTACCTACTTTCCATTTCTTTTTTTATACTACTTTTAAATACAATCAATACCATAAATATCACACAACCACATAAGTGAGGTGTGATATGAACAGAAAACTGACATTGATTTTAGCGTTGCTCATTTTGGTCGCAGTTTCCGTTTCCATCGCAACGGCGGTCAACGACACTCAGGATGAATTAACAACTGACGATTCATCAGATGACACCATTGCCGTTGAAGACACCGGTAACGTTCAATCCAGCCAAAATACGGGTAAGCTGGGTGACGGAGGACTCAGCATCGAGAAGGTATGGAATGACAGCAACGACAAGGAAGGAAAAAGGCCTTCATCAATCAAGTTTGCAATCCTTGTCGACGGCAAGGAAGCCGAAACCGGTGAGATAAGACAAAACATGAGCTGGAAAGCCACAATTGATCTGGCGATTTTACAGGATTCCACCTATGAGGTTGTCGAAAAGGACGTTCCCGACGGCTATGAGGCCAATGTCACAGGAAGCGTGAAGGAAGGTTTTGTCATTACAAACACATTAAAAGACACTCCAAAAAATGACACTCCTAAAAATGACACCAGCAAAAACGCTACAGACAAAAAGGACCTCGACAGCGAGAAGCCTTCATACAACGGTTCCAAACAGGTAACCAAAATCTCAACAAAGACAACAACAAAGGAAACTCCGGTTGAAAAGGAGAAAAACGATACCAACGACACCAACGCAACCGAAAAGCCTTATTATCTCTACGACACCGGCAATCCTATACTGATAGGCGTCATTGCAGTTGCGCTTGCGGGAATCGCTTATGCACTCTACAGAAGAGGAAAATAACTAATCAGCTTTTGTCCACGGCATGTCCGTGGCACACTATTTTTTTACTAATTAAATATTCATTTTCCTGAAAAAATTATATATAATATTATATATCTGATGGGATATAACATAAATTGTAAATAATTTTTTGAGGCATGATATGAAAATTTATAAAATAATTTTGACATGCCTGCTTCTGCTGGTCCTTTCAATCAGCATGGTAAGCGCAGGAGATGTCAACGAAACTCAAAGCACTCTATCTGTTCCGGATGAGGGAAATTTCTCAGACCTTGACAGTGACATTCCCGACTCCGGCAGCATAGAGCTTGAAAAGGACTACAAATTCAATCCGGAAACGGAAGGAATGTATGTAAGTGGAATCAACATAACGACTCCCAAGGACAGTGAACTTATAATAAACGGAAACGGAAGGACAATAGACGGGGCAGGCAATGCCACCATTTTCAAATTTGTAAACTCCACCGCAACAATCAGCAATCTGATTTTAAAGAATAGCGGAAGGTCTGCAATAATGCTCTACAACACCACACTGAAAACGGTCAACGTCACATTCATCAACAATTTAGACTCTGAACAGGGCGGCTCAATCTATGCCGTTTTGGGCAGCAAATATACAAGCGTCAATGACCGCTTCATAAACGGATATGCCCCTCAAGGATCTGCAATATTTGCCTGGCTATCGACTGCATTCATAGAAAACGCAACATTCAAAAACGACAAGCGAATCGACTGGGGCCTTATCTATGGAAGAGATTCCTTAATCGCCATCAACTCCACAACAATAGCCAACATCACCTCAAGGTATGCCACTGCCGTATACAACACAGGCTATCTCGTTGTAACCCGGTCAAAATTCATCAATCTCTCGGCCAATTTCACCGCAGGTGCAATTGCAGCCAAGGAAGCGAAAGGAGTGAGGGTAGATAACTGTGAATTCATCAACGTGACCTCCCTTAGAAACGGTGGGGCAATATTTTTCGACTTAAACGGTGACAAGGGAAGTTCAGATGCGAATTGCATCATCTACATGTCATCATTCACCAACTGCTCTTCCGAGTTCGGAGGGGCAATACTTCAGCTGGGAGGCTTGCTGAATTTGAGCCTTTCCAACTTCACCCGAAACACCGCATTGGTTGACGGCGGAGCTGTGTATACCTCCAATGCAACCCTTGAAGCATCAGGAAACATATTCGATTCAAACGCCGCATCACAATATTTCGGAAGCGGAGGAGCGATATTTTTCGATTATGGATCACTTGAAATCGAAAATTCAAAATTTGTGAACAACACTGCTTGGGAAGGTGCAAGCCTATATGCATACGATGCAGGATATGAAATAACGGCGTCCAACTTCACAGGAGATTCGAACGATACGATACACACCTATTTTGATGTTAAAGGCTCCATTATCGATGAGGATGTCATAATCAGGGGAAACGTGACACTCAACGATACCTACTACGGATCATATGTTAATTTTACAGGAAAGCAGATTGTTCTCAACAGACGGACAGTAGATGGAAAAATCACAGATGCCTATTTCAACCTCAATGACCTGGGGCTTGTGACTCCGGTCAGGGACCAGGGTTCACTGGGGTCCTGCTGGGCATTCGGTGCTGCAGGGGCATTTGAATCAGCTTTCCTGATTGCAACAAACATCACATTGGACATTTCAGAAAACAACATGCACAGTGCGGAATTAAGATATTCAAAATATGGGAAATCCACTTTGACCGAAGCCGGAACCGCCTTAATGGGAATGGCCTATTTCGCAAGCTGGCTGGGTGCCCTTCCTGCGAAATATGATGAATATGACGAGCTGGGAAAAATCTCATATGTAATGTTTTCAAAGGATTCATACCATGTTGTGGATATTAAGATGGTGGATTCTAATGACAGAAACGCCATTAAGGATGCCCTTCTCAAATACGGGGCCCTGACCGTTTATGTGGAAGGTGCAAACCCGAACAACGATTTCTTCAATAAGGATACCTCTGCGTCCTACTGTGATAACTCAACATATGGAAACCACTTCGTCACACTGGTGGGATGGAACGACACATTCTCCAGGGATAATTTCAAGATAACACCTCCAGGAGACGGTGCATGGATATGCAAAAACAGCTGGGGTACAGGCTGGGGAGATAAAGGATATTTCTACCTTTCATATTACGACCTGCCGCTTAGGAAGGTTCCTGCGGTGGCTTATGTCATAAACAACACCCTTTCCTACAGCAATCTTTATCAGCTGGACGTCGGGGCAATTGACCTGATTTACAGCACTGATAACAAATCCACTCTGGATTATGCTAACGTCTACACCGCAATCTCTGACGACTGGATTGCGGCTGTGGGAACATACTTCGAAGAGCCGAATGAGGATTATGAAATCATAATCTCCATCAATGACTGTGAGGTCTATACCCAAAAAGGAAAATCCTCCTTCATGGGATATGAGACAATAAAGCTGAACACATATGTCGCAGTCAATGCCGGAGACAAGTTCTCCATTGAAATGCGCTGTCATTCCATACCTCTTCTTGCGGTGACAAGACAGCACTTCGAAGCGGAAACATCCGTGCAGTACACTCCTGAGGGTACAGTGGACCTGACCAAATACGGAAGGGTTGCCGCAGTCAAGGCATATGCCCTTCCTGCAAACTTCACAACACAAAACGTCAATGTCTACTACTCCCCTTCAATAACAGTCCCATCCAATCTCACAGGAGCTCAGGTAATCATTGAAAAGGACCGAAAGGTCATAGCTTCAGGCGTTGTGGAAGACGGCAAGGTGACATTCACAGGAATCGCACCAGGAAACTATGTGATGCGCACCATCTACAACGGAACTGAAATCCGCAGTTCATTCCTCATAAACAATACCATAATTGCGCCGGAGGATGCCAAGATATCATTCAACACCGACCTGACAGTTGAGGCAAAGTTTTTAAGGGGTGACGGAACTCCGCTCAACGATACTACTGTTTCAGTGGTGCTGGACGGCAAGACATACACAATGACCACCGGGAAAAACGGAGAATTGGCTCCTGTACTTGAAGATTTAAGCGTCGGAGAGCACAAGTTTGTCCTTAAAAACCCTGCAACTGCAGAAGAGTGGACAGTCACAGTCAATGTGGTTTCAAGATTTGCAGAATCAAAGAATATCAACATGTACTACTATGACGGATCCTCATTCAAAATCCGTGTGATGAACAACGGAGGAAATCCTGCAGGCGCAAACGAGATTGTCACAATCAAGCTCAACAAGAAGACCTACAGGGTTAAAACCAATGCCCAGGGATATGCAATCCTGAAGATTCCAAACACACTCAAGCCGGGCAAATATATTCTTGTGGCATCTTATGCAGGCGTTGAAATCAAGCATAATGTCAATGTGAAACAGGTCCTCAAGCTTTCAAAGGTCAAGGTCAAAAGGTCAGCCAAAAAGCTCACCATAAAGGCAACCCTGAAACAGGGCAAGAAGGCCTTGAAGGGCAAAAAGATAGTCTTCAAGTTCAAGGGCAAGAAGTACACCGCAAAGACAAACAAGAAGGGTGTCGCAAAGATAACCGTCAAAAAATCGGTGTTAAAGAAACTTAAGGCAGGCAAGAAGGTGAAATATACTGCAACCTACCTCAAGGACACCGTAAAAAGAACTGTAAAGGTTAAAAAATAGGGAAATCTTTCCTTATTTTTCTTTTTTTTGAGTCTGTAAAATTTTAGAGGATTAGATGTTTTTCGGTCCAATTTTTGATTTGGCAGTCTAAAAATGTTAAAATTCCATTTTTTTTGTCCGGTATAATTTCTTTAGGATTATACATTTTTGCATTAACTTTTAACATTTTTCTTTTTTCAGCAACAATTATATGCAATCGTTTAACATAGTATATATTAAAGACATTATGGTGAAAATATTATGAACAAGAAACTGTTATTGCTTGCGGTATTTCTGATGAGCATGGTTGCAATATCAGCGGCAAGCGCAGCCGAAAATACGACCGACGAAATTTCGGAAGTGTCAAAGGACACGGATAATCTGGAAATCGTTCAGGAGGATGAACTTGGCACACATCCGGACGATTCATTCTGGGCACTGCAAACACAGATAGATGAGGCAAGGCCAAACTCCACACTGACCCTGGATAAGGACTACAAATTCTATTCTGGAAATTTTTGGGAAAAAGATGAATCGGGTATCGGAATTCATAAGAATTTGATAATTGACGGTAATGGCCACACCGTGGATGCCGATGGCCGGAACTCTGTTTTCACAGTCGATGGAGGCAATGTGACACTTAAGAACATCCACATCATAAACGGATATTATGGAGCGCATGGTGGAGGTGTCAACGTTAAGGGCGGATTATGCACAGCCATAGGATGCACATTCGAGAACAATAACGCAACTTTAGGTGGTGCCATGCATAACGGCACCGCCATTAACTGTACATTCAAATCCAACTATGCCGATGGTGAGGTCTCTGAGGGTGGTGCAATGTATAAAGGCACTGCCATAAATTGTGTATTTATAGGAAACAAGGTGATAAACTCAAGACATGCAGGATATGGTGGTGCACTGGCTTATTCCACTGCCATAAATTGCGTTTTCATAAACAACACGGCGGACCGCTCCGGAGATGCAATGTTTTTGGGAACTGCCGATTCCTGCATTTTCGAAAACAATGGCTGGGATGGAACAGACGTCCGCCAGCCTTCCTTTGAGGTTTCCGATTACTCATCTTCCTGCTGGTCAGGGGATAGGCTGCAGTTCAACCTTAAGGCAAACACAACCGATTATCTGATAGTAAACAGAAACATCAACGTCACAATATATGGCGAGAACAGGGAAAGGATGTTTGGCTTTACCTGTCCGAGCGGATCATGGTTTGTGGATTTGCCTGCAGGGCAATATATTGCCGAATGCGTTGCAACCGATTATCCTGATATTGAAGGGCGCAATGTGACATTGAAAATTTCACAGTCAGATTCCGCCGTTAAGGTAAACTCATACAACTTCACGGTCGATTATAACGATATCATGTTTGAAATCACTTTGCCTAAAATCGCAACGGGCAACATGACAGTCACCCTCAACGGAAACACATCAACATTCAATGTCAGCGAAAAGGGCATCGTGGAGGACAGGATAATGACCATGACATGGAGGAACGCTTTCCTTCCGGTAGGCCAGTATAACATGGCCGTATCATATTCCGGAGACCGCAACTTCAAGCCTGCAGCCTTCAATGCGACTTCATATATCCTTCCATTAAGCGTTGAACTCAGCATAAACGCCACATCATCATTGTATGTTGGAAATACAACTAAAATAGAGTATAACATTACTCCGTCAGGCCTCAACGGAACTCTCACATTCGAAAGCAGCAACCCTCAAGTGGCTACAGTCGATTCAAACGGCACTATCACTGCTGTCGGCGGAGGAACTGCAATCATCACTGCATCCTACTGGGTCAGCGAAAACTATACAAATCCAAAAGCAAACATTACGGTCAGCGTAAACAGGCTCGGCTCACAAATCAATGCCGATCCGGTTGCAACAACATATAATGTCGACAGGGATTTGCTAATCACATTGACAGACGCCAAAGGCAATCCCTTAAGCGGCCTCAATGTCACTGTCATGTTTGATGATGCAGGGGAGTACGCCACTGATGAAAACGGTCAGGTCAGGGTCAATGTTGCCAATCTGATTCCGAAAACATACAATGCCATAATAACATTCGCAGGCAATTCCGTATATCTCAATTCAACATGCAACGTCAATGTCACTGTCATGAAGGCAACACCAAAATTAATTGCCGATTCTGTTGCAGCAACCTACAATGTCAACAGGGATTTGGTAGTCACATTGACAGATGCCAAAGGCAACCCCTTAAGCGGCCTTAAGGTCACTGTCATGTTTGATAATGCAGGGGAGTATGCCACCGACAAGAACGGTCAAATCAGGGTCAATGTTGCCAATCTGGTTCCGAAAACATACAATGTGAAAATAACATTCCCGGGCAATTCCGCATATGTCAATTCAACATGCAACGTCAAGGTGACAGTCAAAAAGGCAACCCCTAAGTTTATTGCCAAAAAGAAAACATACAAGGCAACCAAGGCCAAGAAGTTCACCATAACCCTTAAGGACAACAAGGGAAAAGCGATCAGGAATGCGAAAGTGTGGATTTCAATAAAGAAAATCACCAAAAAGGCCAGGGCCGTAAAGACCAACGCCAAGGGAAAGGCCACATTGAAGTTTTCCAAAAGCAAAAAAGGAAAATATGTGGTGACAATTAAGTTCAAGGCAAACAAGTACTACAGTTCCGTCACCAAAAAGGTTAAAATAACAATAATGTAGGTGCTTCAGCACCTGCACTATCTTTTTTGAAGACTCGTAACATTTAAGTGTCATGTTTTTGTAAATTAAATTATTGAAGTAGTTTCATCTAATGAAACTATCTATATGTTAAATTCAGGATGTAAACTATGTTGGAGAGATTGAAAAAGATTGGCCTGGGCAGTTGGATAATAATTGGAATGATTTTAGGATTGATATTCGGTATAATTATAAATCTTTTCATACATGACCCCTTCATTAAGGATGTCCTGCTCATGAACAACGTATTCTATCTGGGCGGCAACGTATTCATCAAATTAATGAAAATGCTGGTTGTGCCGCTTGTTTTTTGTTCAATCGTTGTTGGTGTGGCTTCAATTTCGGATATTAAAACATTAGGTAAAATCGGCGGTTCAACCATACTGATATATCTTTTTACAACCGCTGTGGGAGTGACCATTGCTCTTTTAGTTGCGGGAGTAATTCAGCCGGGTACAGGTTTAACTTTGGCGGACGTTGCTCCATCAAATGTAACAATTAACCAGTCAATGACCGACACTCTTTTAAATGCAATTCCGGATAATCCTATCAATTCTCTGGCTAGCGGAGACATGCTGCCCATTATTATATTTGCAGCTTTGCTCGGTTTTATCTTATCCAAATTGAAAGATGAAGCAAAAATTGTTAATAGGGTTTTTGTTGAGGGTGACAGAATCATGATGGAAATGACCGCTCTTGTAATGAAATTCGCTCCAATCGGTGTTTTCTGTTTAATGGCCAAGACTTTTGGAAGCCTTGGATTTTCCGCCACATTGCCATTATTAAAATATTGCGGCTGCCTGCTGTTGTGTCTGGCAATTCAGCTTCTGGTCATCTATCCGTCACTGCTGGTTGCCTTTACAAGATTGAATCCGATTACCTTCTTCAGGAAATTCCTTCCGGTCATGATTTTCGCATTCCCTTCAACTTCGGCTGCAACAATTCCTATCAATTTGGAAAAGCTGACTGAAATGGGCGTTTCTAAGGATGTATCATCATTCACCATTCCATTGGGAGCCACCATAAATATGGATGGGACTGCAATCATGCAGGGTGTTGCTGTCATGTTCGCTGCTCAAGTGTATGGTGTTGATTTGGGCACTTCAGCGCTCATAACTGTAATTGTAACTGCAGTGCTGGCTTCAGTTGGAACGGCAGCTGTGCCTTCTGCAGGAATGGTTACCCTGTCTATGGTATTCACTTCCGTTGGCTTGCCTTCAGGAATAATTGGAATTATTATGGGCATAGATTCCTTTTTAAACATGTGCAGAACAACAGTAAATATAACCGGCGATGCAATATGTACAATTATCGTTTCATTTAAAAATAAGGCAATGGATACCGACGTATTCAATGGTAAAAAACCGGCGGATTTCAAAAAATATTTCAATTAACATTTCTCTTACAAAGGCATGCTGATTAATCTAAAAATCCCCAACTTCTTGAAAGTTGGCGGAAATTCAATTTTTTCTTAGTTTTTGTATTGTTTTTAGGTCGAGTTTGGTGGCTTTGGCTATTGTTTCGTCATCTATTCCTAGTTCGATGAGGTTTTTGGCAATATCCTTAACGCCTTGTCTTTTCCATTTTCTTTTTGCTTCTAGTTTTCCTTCTCTTTTTCCGTCGAGGTAGGCTAGGTTGACTGCTTCTTCGAATCCTGTTACATTTGGTTCGAAGCCGTAATCTTCTGCTTTTAGGTTTAACATTTTAATCAATATTAAATGAATAAATTGAGGGTTATTTATTCATTTCTTAATTTTTTTATTGTTTTCAGGTCGAGTTTGGTGGCTTTGGAGATTATTTCGTCTTCGAATCCTAGTTCAATGAGGTTTTTGGCTGTATCTTCAATACCTTCACTTATGCCTTCTCTTTTTCCGTCGAGGTAGGATAAGTTGACTGCTTCTTCAAATCCTGTGACGTTTGGTTCCAGCCCGTAATCTTCTGCTTTTAGGTTTAACATATTTTCCATCTCCTTTCTTTCTTCCTTTTTTATAAATCTTTGCATTACTTTCTTTTGACAGTCTATCAGGTCGCAGTGAAATTCTCTGTCGAGTATTTTTGCATTGCGTATTAATTCAGAGGTCATTTCAAGCAATTCCCTGATGTTATAGTCATGAGTCATGTCGGGGACAATGAGCAAGTCGATTGCCTCATTGTCAGTCAATGGAATGTTGTTTTCATTTTTGTTTCTAACCACATTTAAAGTTTCTGAACTTGCTTTGACTTTGTAAAATTGCACTGGTTTCGTAATATTGCTTTAACTTTATAAAATTATTATACTTTTGTAATATTGCTTTTATTAAGTAATTATATGTAAAATCAAGTATTTTAATTCTATTAAAGTAAAATTTAAATACTTTAAAGACAATATATTCAAATTAGACAACTTTGTGAGGTTTTCAAAATGTCGGAATTTCAGGAAGACATGATTTTCAAAAATGTCAATGAGGAGGATACTAAGTTATTTTTGGATATTCTCGGCATCAAGTCAAATAAGGCAAGAATAATGACGCAAGAGCTACGAGAACTTGATCCGACAACATTTGTTCCAGATATAATTTTGGAATTGGATGAGGAAATCCGAATAATCGAACTTCAATCAGTTAAAGTTCACAAGGTCCACCACAAGAGATTTCATGTATATTTGGCAATGGCTGACTTGAAATTCGATAAGTTCGGTAAAAAAATCACTTTGTCTGTTTTTTCAACAGCGGAGAAATCTAAAAAAGTTAGATTCAATGTAAATGATGATAATGTTTTCATATATGATGTAATAGGTTTAAAAAATTATGATACAAGCGAAATTATTAATAAGATTAACTACAAAATAGAAAATGATATTGAAATAACCGGTAAGGAATTAATACTGTTCGCACTGGTTCCGATTATCGAAAAAACAGGTGAAGTCGAGGACTATGTTGAATATGTGGTCAACACATTGTTGGATCTTAAAGGATTGGCAACATCAATTAAATCCTTGACCTATGGAATTGAATGGCTGATTGTCGATAAGTTTGTTGTTGATGAGAAAACAAGGAATGTATTGTGTGATGTGTTAGGTGATAGGATGAGTTTGATTCATGAGTATGCTAGGAACAAAGAAGATAGATTGATTAGAAATTTGCTTCGAGCGGGCAATTCTCCTCAAAAAATAGCAAAAGATGCTAAAATTCCTCTATCTAGAGTTAAACGTGTTGAAAGAACTTTAAAGTCTAAATAATTGCTTTGACTATTATTTTCTTTTTTAATATTTGATTTTTTTGGAACTATATTGAATATATGGTCAATTTTTGGAATTAGGGGTTTGGCAACTTCAATTAGGTATTAATTGGTTTTCGCTGTTTTTTTAGAATTAGAATTTTTGCATAGACCCATAAACTTTTTTATAATATGAAAAACTAAAATATTAATTACTAATTTTAGGAGAAACCAGATGGGAATTGAAGACAAGATAAAATCTATTGAAGAGGAAATCCAGAAGACACCCTACAACAAGGCTACCTCTCACCACATTGGAAAACTTAAGGCAAAACTGTCCAAATTGAAAGAGGAGTCTCTGCAGAGAAGCAGCGGAGGGTCAAAGGGACAGGGGTTTCACGTTAAAAAGTCAGGAGACGCAACAGTAGTGCTTGTAGGTTTCCCGTCTGTGGGCAAATCCACTTTGCTCAACAACATCACTAATGCAGAAAGTAAGGTCGGAGCCTATCAGTTCACAACCCTTGACATCGTTCCGGGCGTCATGGAGCACAAGAACGCAAAGATTCAGGTCTTTGACATTCCTGGAATCATCACAGGGGCAAGCAGCGGAAAAGGCCGTGGTAAGGAAATCCTTTCGGTTGCAAGGACTGCCGATTTGATACTTGTGGTTCTCGACACATTCAACCCTCAGCACCTTGACGTAATCATAAGGGAGCTTAGGGCAATCGGAATCAGGCCGAACGAGCATCCGCCGGACGTCACCGTCAAAAGGAAAAAGCTCGGTGGTGTGAAGGTTTCAAGCACATGCAAGCTCACACATCTGGACGAAAAGACCATCAGGTCAATTCTAAATGAGTACGGATACATCAATGCAGACGTTCTTTTTAGGGATGACGTCACAATGGACCAGTTCATCGACGTTTTGGACAGAAACAAGTCATACGTTCCTATGCTCATTTTGCTAAACAAGGTGGACCTTGTGGATGAGGCATATATCGAGGAGCTCAAGAAATACATTCCCGAGTTCATTCCGATTTCAGCCGACAAGAACACCAACATAGACGAGCTCAAGGATTTGATATTCGACAATCTCGATTTGGTTAGGGTTTACCTCAAGCCTCAGGGAAGAAAGGCCGACATGGAGGATCCTCTGGTCATCAAGAAAGGCTCAACCGTAATCGACGCCTGCGGAAAGCTCCACAGAGAATTCGTGAAGAACTTCAGACATGCGAAAGTCTGGGGAACATCAGTCAAGTTTCCGGGTCAGAAGGTGGGACCGGACCATGTCCTTGAGGATGAGGATGTGCTCAGGATAATCCTCAAGAAATGAACACTTTTTTTTTTTAATCAATCCCATTTTTAAATCATGATAATGTTTAAATAGTTGACAAATTATATTTTTATTTAGAACTGTTGAAAAATTTATATAACAATAGTTCGATATTATTAAAACGTTTCGATTTTAATAAAATGTTTTTAAAATTATTCAAGGGAGTATGAACAATGAGTCCATGGAAGATATCTGTCATATTTCTTCTTCTTATTCTCACAATCGGCGCCGTTTCGGCAAGCGATGATATAAGCGAAGACATTATGGCCAGCAATAATGATGATTCAATGGAAATCGCCGACGGCGATATTGATGACAAGCAGGAAATCACGCAGGAAGATAAAACCGGGGATGCAAGCCACAACTATACTGAACTGGCTGCGGATATTGCTTCCTCTTCGGGAACATTTGACATAAGATACAACTACACATTCGATGAAAACGATGAACCCAACAAGGTCATACTAAGGGAAAAAGACGATTTTGTAATTAACGGAAACTATTTCACCCTCAACGGAAACAATAAGACTGCATCGCTGATTATTATCGGTTCAGATAATGTCACAATCAACAATCTTATTTTCACCGGGGGCAATGGAATGGGAGCATTGGCTGTTGTCAACAGTTCCGTGACTTTGAACAATGTTTCATTCATTGACAATGTCGCAGGCGATTCCGCCGGAACGTTGTATGTGGTGGAGGCTTCTTTTGTAACCCTGAACAATGCCAGATTCGCTGACAATGTTGCAGGCGATAGGTCTGGATCTGATATATATGTTGAGACATCACAATTGAGATGTTTAAATTCACAGTTCACATCAAAATATTCAACCAAATACGGCTCAATCTTTGCCAAGGTTGCCTATGCCGTCTTTTTGGACAACTGTACCTTCATCAATATCTCCTCAACATACTCTCCGGCATTGTTCTGCTGGAGCGAGGAGAGCATTACATATGCGGTTATCAACAATACCAGATTCATCAATCTGAGCGCAACTGAAAGCGCCGGTGCCGTTTCATTGAAGCTGGCGAAAAAGGGGATAATTGAAAACTGCATATTCGAAAATACCCGTTCTGTCAAGAATGCCGGTGCGATATTCGTCGACACTATAGGCGAAGGCGCAGGAACCGGCAGTGTCGACATCATCAATGTGACCTGCACCGACACATACTCATCCTTTGGAGGAGCCATTGTCCAGATAGGAGGAAACCTGACAGTCATGGATTCTACATTCACAGGATGTCATGGGGATTATGACGGCGGAGCAATATACGTTTCATGGGCATCCGCACAAATCAAAAACAGCACATTCACTTCAAACCATGTGGAAAACAACAGGAAATATCCGTCACTTGGAGGGGCGATATACTTTGACTATGGCGAATTGAATCTGACCGACTGTGAATTCAACGCCAATAATGCACTATCCGCAGGCGCCATATGTCTATATGATACAAAATACCGTATCGACAACATAACATTGAACAGCAATGGCGATGAAGCTGTCCTGACCTTTTTCGATATTTCCGGATGCGAAATAGGTGCCCTGCACGGAACGGACAATGTCTCCGCACAGGACATTAACAGGACTTTCTATCCGGGATGCATTTCAGAGGAGGGAAAAATCATAACCCTCATCACCAATAACTTAAATCTCACAACTCTTCCGATCCGCTTTGATTTAAGGGACTACGGCTGGCTTACAGATGTAAGGGACCAGGGACTTATGGGTTCCTGTTGGGCATTTGGTGTAACCGCAGCATTGGAATCAGCCCTTTTGAAGGCAACAGGAATTGCATATGACCTTTCAGAAGACAATATGCAAAATCTAATGATTAGATACAGTAAATATGGTGATTTGACCTCTCCTGAGGGCGGTTTCACTTCAGAGGGTGCGGCCTATGCGCTGAACTGGTTTGGAGTATTCCCAACGGATTTCGACACCTACGATGAGTTGGGCAAATTTTCACCGGTAATATCATCAGGGGAAAACATCCATGTTCAGGACATGATTTACGTCCCTATAAACATGACAATTGCGGGCGGAGACCCTGCCGTCAAAGAGGCCATCCTCAAATATGGTGCAGTGGCCATCTCATATTTTGCCTTTGAAAGCAACGCTAACGGCTCAAGGATTTATTACAATAGCACAACATTTGCGCAGTATGACCCTGACGGCGACGACGGCAACCATATAGTTGCCATAGTGGGATGGGATGACACCTATCCACGGGAAAACTTTGCAATTGATCCTGGACATGACGGCGCATGGATTGTCAAAAACAGCTGGGGCAAGCAGGCCTGTGATGAGGGATACTTCTATCTCTCCTACAGCGACACGACAATCTCTTCAGATGATGTTTTGACTTCTCCTGTCGCATTCATCTTTGAGAATGCCCTGCCTTACAACAGGAACTATCAGTATGACCTTGGCGCATTATATTATTTCATGGAATACGATGAGAGCAATCCGCTATACGGTAATCCAGTAACTTATGCGAATGATTTCGCTAGCCTGGGCGATGATTTAATCGGCGCTGTGGGAACCTACTTCAATCAGGCAGGCGTTAACTACACCATCCGCATCACTGTCAACGACATTGAAGTCCTAACACAGGAAGGCATCTCACCATATTACGGATATCACACAATCAAACTGGACAAGTATATTCCAATCAACGAGAATGATGAGTTCAGCGTCTACATTACCTCAAATGCGGTGCCTATCTGTACAGATACGAGGGTGCATTATCAGAACAATATTTCACGAACAGACTTCAACGGAACCTGGGTGGACCTTGTCAGCCTGGATCCTGACTCCCAGCAGGTGGCATGCATCAAGGCATATACCCTAAGGGACAATACCCTCGTCACACAAAACAAGGACATTACCGTGGATTACGCAAGCGAATCCTACTTCACCGTTCAGGTCGTAACCGCTGACGGCCATGCAGTCGGTGAAGGTGCAATTGTCAATTTCACAATCAATGGAAAGACAACTGCCGCTTCCACTGATGCTGACGGCATTGCTAAAGTTGCAATCACTGAGGTTCCAGGCACTTATGAGGTAACAACCACATACACCAATCAAACATACAGGAACAGTGTTTCTGTAAAATTAAATCCAAGCACCTGTAAAATTACAAAAAACAAAGATATTACAGTGGACTATGACGGCGGAGAATACTTCTCAGTCAAAATCGTTTCAGCTGACGGTAAGGTGGCCGCTTCCGGTGTGAGCGTCAAATTCACAATCAACGGAAAGACAACCACAGTCACAACAGACAAGGACGGAATGGCTAAAGTTCTGATAACCGATGTTCCGGGCAAATACACAATGACAGTTGGATTTAACGCAAACTCAGTCAAAAACACAGTCACCGTAAAACAGGTGTTGAAGGCCAAAAAGGTCACAGTCAAAAAGACCGCCAAGAAATTTACCTTAAAGGCAACACTTAAAATTAATGGTAAGGCCGTAAAAGGCAAAACAATAACTTTCAAGTTCAACGGCAAAACCTACAAGGTAAAGACCAACAAGAAAGGCGTTGCCCAAAAGACATTGAACAAGAAAGTCATCAAAAAGCTCAAAAAGGGCAAAACCTATGCGGTAAAAGTGACTTACCTCAAAGACACCATCAAAACCACAGTCAAAGTAAAATAGATGAAATCCCCTTTCATCTATTCTTTTTTTTTAATTATAATATCTTCAAGGACAATAATCTAACAATGACAGCCAGGGAAAACCTTGAAGCCGAAGCACTTGGTGTGTGCTCTGCCGAGGCATTTGAGAAGTATCCGGAAAGCACCTATGAGCTGGGACATAAGCGATTTGGAAATTGACGAGGCAGCGGAACTGGTTGAGGACATCATCGAAAACGGCGGAGACTATCCGGTCGGCAACATTGATTTCATAAATTCGTTATTTATATATGCATTCATTGATAAAGTTTTAATCATGTTTTAAATGTTTGAACAAAAATCAAAGCTTTTCGTGAATTTGAATAACATTTAGCATAGAATTTTTAGGAGTTTGAAGCGGATGAAATGCAAAAAAAGCATGATAATTTTAATGATCCTGACTGTTTTTCTCTTTGGCATTGCCTGCGCATGCGCCGGTGATGTGAACGATACTGCAGTCGCCTGCGATGACAGCATGCCAATCGAATCAGTACAGGACAATAACTTGAATAGTTATGAAAACAATGAAATACTGACAGATAATCCGAAAACATTTACACAATTGGAAAGCGACATTAATGAATCACCGAGCACCTTTGATGTGGGATATGATTATACATTCAGCAATGAAAGCGACAAGGGTCCTGTCGTCATCGATAAAAGCGACTTCACCATAAACGGAAACAACCATGTTCTGGATGGAAACGGACAATCAGGAATATTCAACATAACCGGAAAAAATGTAACAATCAACAACTTGATTTTTAAAAACGGCAAGACCGCAAGGGAAGGAATTGTAGACTCCACAGGTGAGATAACACTGAACAACGTCACCTTCATAATGAACAATGTCACCTATATCAATGACCACATCACATATCTTGGAGGAGCAGTTGCCAATCATGGCGGGAAAATCACATGCATCGATTCAAGATTCATCGACAATCATGCGGAGTCAGGTTCAGCCATACTCATAGAAGATGGAGAGTTATATGTTAAAAACACCTATTTCACCTCTGCCATACCAAACAAGTACGGCCAAATCTGGGCAAGAAGCAGTCAGGTTGAAATCGATAATGCGCAATTCATAAACCTGTCTTCGATTTATTCACCTGCAATATCTCTTGAATACTCCAATATGAGACTGACCAATTCAAAATTCATCAATCTCACAGCGGACATGTCTGCCGGTGCAATTGGCCTTAAAAGATATGGAAACCTGTATATCAAAGGCTGCGTGTTCAAAAACACCCGTTCATTTAAAAATGCAGGCGCCGTCAATGTGGATTATATCGACTTCGGCAATGACAGCATGAACGTCACAATGCTGGACACCACATTTGACAATTCATATTCCATGATCGGAGGTGCATACATCCAGCTTGGAGGCCGCCTGGTCATGAACAATACAAACTTCACAAACAACAGGGCAACATATTACGGCGGAGCGGTTTACCTGTCATTTACCGAAAGCCGAATCAGCAATTGTACCTTTGACTCAAATGCTGTTGAACTGGTTGAAAATTATACGACTTCAGGAGGAGCCATATTTTCCGATTACAATAATCTGACAATCACAAATTCCAGATTCATAAATAACTCTGCCACCGAAGGCAATGCGGTATATGCATGTGATACAAGCTATAACATTACCGGATGCACATTCAGGGACAATAAAAATGCACTATATTCCTACTTTGACAAAAATCCGTGCAGTCTCGATAATAATGTCTACGGCAATGACACTCTAATCACAAATGAAACCCTTTCCTATGCCACATATGTCGATTCGCCTGCATTGAAATTTGAACCGATCACCAATACCATAAATGTCACAGGCATTCCGAGCCGATTTGATTTGCGCGATTGGGGATGGGTAACTCCGGTTAAAAGTCAGGGACATATGGGTGCCTGCTGGACATTCGGAACCATAGCATCATTGGAATCAGCATTACTGAAGACATATGGACTGGAGTTTGACCTTTCAGAAGGAAATCTTCATCATAATATGATGAAATATTTCAAATACGGATGCATAATTAGCGATGAAGGCGGAACGTCACCATTGGGCGATTCATATCTTATCGGCTGGTACGGTCCCGAGCTGGAGACGGAGGATGTCTATGATGAGGTTGGAAAACTTTCACCATTCAAGACAAGCGGTTATGATACCATTCACGTTCAGGACGTGATTGTCATTGCCAACGATGATATCGGAGTCGGCTCAAAAATCAAATCTGCAATCATGAAATACGGTGCATTGGCAGTGGTGTATTTTGCAGACGTAACCGGTGCGGGATATTATGATTATGAACATTCATCACAATACACCAATGAAAGTCTGGAATCGAATCATGAGGTTTGTGTAATCGGATGGGACGACAGCTATTCAAAGGACAATTTCCTCATCACTCCGCCGGGCGACGGTGCATGGATAATCAAAAACAGCTGGGGAACCCAATTTGGAGACAATGGAATCCTTTACATTTCATATTACGATAAATCATTCTCTCATGGAGATAACCAGGTCTTTGGAATGATACTTGAAAACAACATACCCTACAATAAGAATTACCAGCATGATTTCACATGGATGGGCAATTTTATAAGCCTCCATGACCTGACAGGCTCAAACGGCAATATCACTTATGCCAATCAGTTTGAATCAGCAGCCGATGACCTGATTGCGGCTGTTGGAACATACTTCAATGCCGGTGAGGTAAACTACACCGTTAAAATATATGTCAATGATGAACTGAAGCTCACTCAGGAAGGAGTCTCCCCATATAATGGATACCATACAGTCAAGCTGAATCAGTACATACCGATCAGGAAGGGTGATGTTTTCAAGGCGGTTGTGACTTCAAACGCCATGCCTGTCATCTATTGCGAGCAATCAAGAGTGCATTTCAGTGAAAACATGTCATTTGTATGGTATGACGGCAAATGGGAGGACCTGCTGAGCGGCGCCGTCATTGCCTGTCTGAAAGTCTACACAGTCAATGACACAAGCGCCGTTGTCAACAACAATGACATTACAGTTGACTATGGCGCAGGCAAATACTTCACGGTCAACGTCAAAACCGATGACGGACATGCGGTTTCAGGCGCCGTCGTCAAGTTCGACATTGGCGGCAGGACAACCACTGCTTTTAGTGATGTGGATGGTGTGGCTAAATTTGAAATAACTGATGTTCCGGGAACATATGAGGTAACAACCACATACAACAATAAGACATACAAAAACAGTGTTGCTGTAAAGTTAAATCCGAGCACCTGTAAGATTACAGAAAACAAGGACATTGCAGTGGACTATGATGGTGGCAAATACTTCTCCGTTAAAATTGTCTCAGCAGACGGCAAGGTGGCCGCTTCCGGCGTTAGCGTCAAATTCACAATCAACGGTAAATCCACAACTGTTACAACCGATGCTGACGGCATTGCCAAAATCAGAATAACCGATGTTCCTAAAAAGTACGTCATTGAAACTGCATTCGATGGAAAATCAGTCAAAAACACTGTAACCGTAAAGCAGGTCTTGAAGGCCAAAAAGGTCACTGTCAAAAAGACCGCCAAGAAATTTGCCTTAAAGGCAACACTTAAAATCAACGGTAAGGTCGTGAAAGGCAAAACAATAACTTTCAAGTTCAACGGCAAAACCTACAAGGTAAAGACCAACAAGAAAGGCGTTGCCCAAAAGACTTTGAACAGGAAAGTCATCAAAAAGCTCAAAAAGGGCAGGACATATGCGGTAAAAGTGACTTACCTCAAAGACACCATCAAAACCACAGTCAAAGCAAAATAGATGAAATCCAATTTCATCTATACTTTTTTTAATTTTAAATATCTTGAGGGACAATACTTTATCAATGACAGCCATATTCATAACAGGCACACCGTGTGTCGGAAAGACAACTCTTGCAAGCAGATTGAATGGACGATTGATTAAAATAAATGACTTGGCAATAAGTCATGGTTTTGTGTTAGGCATCGATGAGAATAAGGGATATAAGGTCATCGACATCGAAAAGTTGTCATCCTATGTAGATGAACTGACAAAAGATTGCGAAGAACTGCTGATTTTTGAAGGGCACCTCTCCCATTTATGCGACGGCGCCGACAAGGTGATCGTTTTGAGGGTCCGCCCCGAGATACTTGAGAAGAGACTGGCCGAAAGGGACTATTCACAATCCAAAATCAGGGAAAACCTTGAAGCCGAAGCCCTTGGAGTGTGCTCAGCCGAGGCATTTGAAAAGTATCCTGACTGTACATATGAGCTGGACATCTCTGATTTGGAAATTGACGAGGCGGTGGAGCTGGTTGAGGACGTCATCGAAAACGGCGGTGACTATCCGGTCGGCAGCGTTGATTTTATGGAGTGGCTTGTTGAAAATTAATCTTTTTCTTTTCTGATTAAAAAATAAGAAAAATAAGGAAGTTAATCCTTATTTTTTGACTTTAACTGTTTTTTTAACTGTTTTTGTTGAGTATTTTACGCTATAAGTTACCTTTTTACCAACTTTAAGTTTTTTCAGGACCTTTTTCTTGATGGTTACTTTTGCAATTCCTTTTGCATTGGTTTTTGCCTTGTAGGTTTTGCCTTTGAACTTGAACTTGA
>NZ_CAJODJ010000042.1:0-13542 GCF_905233225.1 Methanobrevibacter sp. UBA212 | reverse complement strand
TTCAACGGGGATAGCCTGAAAAAATACTTAAATTAACCATTATTAAGTGAAAAAAAATTCAGGAATCCCCACCCTCTTTTAGGGTGGGGTGGTTCAAGTCAATATATGATTTTGAAGTAAAAGATGGTGATGGAAATACAGTTTCATTATCCCAATACAAAGACAAAGTACTCTTGATAGTAAACTCAGCAACAAAATGTGGTTTTACACCACAATACACAGAACTAAACGAAATTTACGCAGAATTCAATGAACAAGGCTTTGAAATTTTGGATTTCCCATGCAACCAGTTTGGAAAACAGGCGCCTGGAACAACTGAAGAAATCACAGAAGTCTGCCGCTCAAAATGGTTGGTTCCATACACAATCTTTGAAAAGGTTGACGTCAATGGTGAAGATGCATCTCCATTGTTCGAATATCTTAAGAATGAACAGCCATTTGTTGAACTGACAGGTAAGGGCGCTGGAAAACTTAAACTTGTTGTTAAGATGATGGATAGGCATTATAAAGACAACAATGACATCAAATGGAATTTCACCAAGTTTTTAGTTGACCGTGAAGGCAATGTTGTGCGCAGATTCGAGCCGACAGAGGATTTAAATGATGTAAAAGAAGCTGTAAAAGCTCTTTTATAATTATTTTTTTTTAAATATGCATTTCAAATTATTTAATAAAATTCATTTTTCTATTTTTGATTATCATCAGTGTTCATTTTCACTAACTATTATTAACTATGAAGTATAAAATACATTTATATAATTAAGGTGCAAGCAAATGTATAAAAAAATTTTATTACCTACAGACGGTTCAGCCTATGCGGATCAAGAAGTGGAAAGAGTGAAAAATATACTCGCAGAAGATGGTGAAGTAATTGTTTTATCTGTTGCAGGCATATTAACATCTAGCGCTTTTCAATCTAGAAAAAAAGTAAAAAAAGTAAATGATAAGCTCAAAAAGGATGCCCAAAGATATGTGGATAATATGGCGGCCAAATTCGATGACGATGTAAAGGTTACAAAAATGGTCGTTAGAGGTTTTCCTTCAGATGCAATTAATGAAGTTGCAAATAATGAAGGTGTCGACCTGATTGTAATATCTTCAACCGGTAAAAGCGGACTTCACAGATTTGTCCTTGGAAGTGTAACTGAAAAAGTCCTTAAAAACAGTGATGTGGATGTATTGTTAGTTCACAATGAATAGGTGGAATATGAAATCAAAAACTATCATAAGCATAGTGATAATAATTTTAGTAATCCTTATAGGAGCATTCCTGTTTATCCAAGCCAATTCTCACAACACTAAAGTGGATGTAATTAGCAATTCTTCCCTTAAAAATGGTGACAAGGTTCAAATACTCCTTACTGATGATTATAGAAATGTTTATCCTGGAGAAAAGGTTCAAATTAAAATTTTAGATGACTCAGGTTGGGCTAATTATTATGATGTGGTTACAGATAATTCCGGTGAGGCATCAGTTGCTTTGTCCACTTTGGATAATGGGAATTATACAATCCATACAACTTATAACGGAACTCTATTCAACAAGGCCTATCATGGCGTTGACTCATTAGTAATCGATGACGGATATGGTAATTACGGTTACTAATTATATTTTTTTTATTAAATATTTTTTAATCTATTGTATTCTAAAAGGTTGTTTTGTCAAAAAATTTGTCTGATAGTTAATATCTAATTTTTACAAATTTTAAATGATTTAAAAGGGCTTTTTTCTTTAAGTATTAATAAGATAAAAAACAAATGATATATAGTATAATATATTATTTTATCAATTTTATCATAGAGGATATTATGAAGGATTTAAAATTTAAAGAGCCAATACTTGTTACAAGACCATTATTGCCTCCAATCGAAAAATATGAAAAAAGACTAAAAGAGATTTGGGACAATAACTGGATAACTAATTATGGTCCGTTGGAACGTGAATTCCAGGAGAAACTTAAAGGTTTCCTGAATGTAAAAAACATTGAATTTTTTGTCAATGGTCATGCCTCATTGGAAGTGGCTATAAAAGCATTGGATTTAAAAGGAGAGGTTATTACAACTCCATTCACATTCGCTTCAACTTCTCAAGCGATTATTAATAACGGTTTGACTCCAGTTTATGCTGATGTCGATGAGGAGTATTATAATATTGACCCGGACAATATTGAAGATTTGATTACTGATAAGACTTCCGCAATTATGCCTGTACATGTATTTGGAAATCCTTGTGATATTGATAAAATTGAAAAAATTGCTAAAAGGAATGATTTGAAAGTAATCTATGATGCTGCTCATGCATTTAATGTTAGAATAGATGGTAATCCTATAGGTTCCTATGGTGATATCAGCATGTTCAGTTTCCATGCAACAAAGGTATTCAATACCATTGAAGGCGGAGCTTTGATGTATGACGATGATGATTTAACATATAAATTAAGGTCAATTAAAAACTTTGGAATCACTCCAGATAATGAGGAAGTGCAATTTTTAGGCGTTAATGCTAAAATGAATGAGTTTGAAGCAGCAATGGGTTTAATTAACTTGGAATATGTTGAAAATGCAATTGCTAAAAGAAAAATAATTTATGAAAAATATTTGGAATGTCTGTCAGATCTTGAAGATCAGGGCAAAGTAAAAGTTTTAAGACCTAAAAGCAATGTTGATTATAATTATGCATATTTCACAATTAAATTGAATACATTTGATGAAAAGGATCATTTATTTAATAAATTGCCTGAATATAATGTTTATGCCAAAAGATATTTCTATCCTCCATGCAATGAATTTCCAGCATATGATTTTGAAAAAAATACTCCAATTGCCAAAAGTATCAGTGATACAATCCTTTCATTACCTTTATATTTGGATTTGACTGTTGAGGATGTTGAAAAAATTTGTAAAATCATTGAAATCGAATTGAAATGATTGTGGTGTTTTATTCATGAGTATAAAAAGTAAGGGTAAAAAAATTGCTAAAAAACTTTTAAATAAGTATTTCAGCTATTATTCACAGCCTACAGTTGAGTTGTCTTTACAGGATGAAAATTTGATTGTTAAAACAACCAAAAGAGTCATGCCAAATTCATTCATTGAAATCAAACATAGGGCTAGTGGTAAAAGATTGTTGCGTAAAGTAAAATCTTCCACTGCTGTTTTTGAAATTTCTGAATTGGTGGAAATGACTCAAACTGGTGCATTGGATTTTTATTTTAAATTCAAATCAAATGATTTGTTTTATAAAAAAAGAGTAAAATTCATTCCTTCTAATCAATTCTTTAAGGCAATATCTAGAGAAAAACATTTGGTTTTAAATTCATATAAAACAAATTTCGGTAACCTGTCAATAAAACTTGATGATATAGATTTTGATTATAATATTACTCATTTGGAAAGTCTCGAGGATAATAATATCCTGATAAAGGGAGATTTTGAGATAGTAAATGAGGATATTGAAAACATTGACCGTGTTACAATTATGGCAAATCATAGGCTGGACAGTCAAAGCAATGTTTTTGACATGAAATTCAGCGCCACTGAATCAAATAATAAAAAATATACCTTTGAAGGAATAATTGACGAAATTAATAATTCAGATGAAACAATCCTTGATTTAAGAATGGATTTTTATCTGAGACTTTATGATGATGATATCTATTATCAGTCTTTAATTGTTTTATCAACTTTCAAATACTTTGAAAATGATGAAGACAGATTCTTGATTAAGCTTGATGTTGACGGCAACATTTATTCTTATTATGCTACTGAAAACAAACATTCACTGGCTTTATGGATTACAACCGAAGCGGCATGGTGGAGATCATATACGATTGCATGCGGAAGGACAATTTATGAAGAGGCTTCCAAGACCAGAATCGATGAGAATATGATTTTCTTTGAAAGCTTTTTTGGAAATGCATATAGCGGTAATCCAAAGTATATCTATGAAAAAATGCTGGAGATGGGTTTGGATAAAAAATATACTTTTGTCTGGGCATATTCCGGAGAAAATAAGGATATAATTCCTGGAAATCCTATAATCGTTGACAGATTCCAGCCTGGAGATTATTATAAATACCTGGCTTTGTCAAAGTATTGGGTAAACAATATCATATTCCCAATTCACACAAAAAGGCCTGGAAATGTTTATTTACAGACTTGGCACGGCACTCCACTTAAGAAATTAGGCTTTGACATTACTATTCCTGGGCCTGAAGTTCAGGGCAGACAGAATTTCTTCAATGAGTCCAGAAACTGGGATTATCTGTTATCTTCAAACACTTATTCTTCAAAGATTTTTAAAAGGGCATTTAAATACAATAAGGAAGTTTTGGAGTTGGGATATCCTATAAATGACATTTTCTTTAAGGATAATGATGAATTTGTTAAAAACTTGAAATCCAAACTTAATATTGATGAGAATAAGAAAGTTATTTTATATGCTCCAACATGGAAGGATGATGAGAAAAATGATTCCTGGCAGCATTATTTCAATCTGGAAATTGATTTGGAAAGGTTATATGAGGAATTTTCCGACGAATATGTAATCATTTTAAAGATGCATCATTTGGTGTCTGAAAATCTTAAGATTGATGAGAAAATGAATGATTTCGCTATTGACTTGTCAAGTTATGATGATATTCAGGAGCTGTATATTATGTCAGATATCTTAATCACTGACTATTCCTCAGTATTCTTTGATTATGCACATTCAAGAAGGCCTATTCTATTTTTCGTGCCGGATTTAAATCATTATATTGAAAATGTTAGAGGTTTATACTTGAATATGGAAAAGGAACTTCCAGGACCACTTATAAAGGATAATGATCAATTGATTTATACTATTAAAAATATTGGTGAAATCTCAGATGACTTTGCTGATAGGTATGATGAGTTTTATCAGAGATTTTGCAGCTTATGTGATGGTGATTCTTCAGAAAAAATTATTAAAAAGATATTTGATTAGGGTGTTTCGATGGGTTTAAAACAAAAATTTGCACAAAAATTAATAAACAATAGCGGTTCACTTAAATATTATAAAAATCAGGTTGATGTTTTAACTAAAAAAGTTGAAAGACTTGAAAAGGCCAATGACTCCAATAATAGACTGTTCAATACAATCTTTCTTGATTATGAGTTGACTCCAGGTCCGTTACTTCAAAGTTTCAGGGACTTGTCCTTGGAATTGTTGAGATTCATGGATAACGTATGCATGAAGTATGATCTGGAGTGGATGATTGAGGGAGGTACATTTTTAGGTGCTATCAGGCACGACGGTTTCATTCCATGGGATGATGATATGGACTCAGGAATGATGAGGGAGGATTATAACAAATTGGTTGATGTTCTTCCCGAAGAGCTTGAAAGAAATGGCCTTAAGGATAATATAAAAATCAATTTCAGGCAAAGAAACGCCTTTGTTGAAGGTGCAACTTCATTTTTACAGTTATTCTATTACAATACATTAAGCGGCGGAGGAGTTGATTTGACCGCACTTGATGTTTTCCCATATGACTATATGAAGCAATATGGCGGCGAGGATATAGGCCAGAAGTATGAGGACGCAAGATTGAAGTTCTATCATGATATTGTGGAAATCGGGGATTATGATGCCACAGTTGAGAGATATCACGAGAACATGAATCTGACATGGGACAGAACCAATCACATGTTGAATGGTGTAGAAGGCCCTCAAGGACCGAAAAGGATTTTAAAACTCAAGGTTTTTGAAACCGATAAGATGCAGCCATTTAAACGTGTTCAATTCGGTAAATACGAATTCCCAGGTCCAAATGATAAGGATTATTATTTAAAAACTTATTACGGTAATTATTGGAATATACCTAAGGTCCTCACATTCCATCAGAGGATGGGAAGGCTTAGAAAATATCCTGGCATTGTTGAAATCTTTGAAAATGAGATTATTAAGTTTGAAGAGATTAATGATAATTTTGAATGATTTGTTGATAGTATGAAAAATGTTTTAGTGTTCCCCTGTGGTTCTGAGATTGGTTTGGAGATTCATAACGCTTTAAAATACAGTAAGGATTTTAAGCTGTACGGCGGGTCAAGCGTAGACGACCACGGCAAGTTTGTATATGAAAATTATATTCCAGACATTCCATTCATTGATGATGAGGGATTGTTGGACTTCCTGAATCAGGCTATTGAAGAGAATGATATTGACTTGATATACCCTGCACATGATGATGTCGTACTGAAGCTTTCAGAACTTAAAGGTGATTTGAAGGCACATGTTGTTGTTTCAAACAGTAAAACATGTGACGTTTGCAGATCCAAGAGCAAAACATATAAATTTTTCAATGAATTTGATTTCATTCCTAAATTATATGACCTTTCCAAAGACAGTTTTGATGATTTGGATTATGTTGGAAAGCTAACTGATGGCGAATTTCCTATTTTTTTAAAGCCTGATGTGGGTCAAGGTGCCAAGGGAGTTGCCATTGCTAATAATATTGATGATTTGAAACATCATTTCACTGAAAATCCCGGTTTGATAGCAGTTGAATATCTTCCTAATGATGAATATACAATCGATTGTTTTTCCGCCAATGGAAAATTATTGTACTGTGAAAAAAGGCAGAGAATTCGTGTAAAAGATGGAATTAGCGTAAATGCGATAACTGTTCAAACTGAAGAATCAATTAAGGAGATTGCAGAAATAATAAATTCAAAATTGACTTTTGACGGAGCATGGTTTTTCCAGCTTAAGAAGGACAGGAATAATCAGTATAAGCTATTGGAAATTGCTCCAAGAATTGCCGGAACAATGGCATTGCACAGAAATACAGGCATAAACTTCCCTCTTTTAACATTGTATGCGCATTTGGGAATTGATGTTAGTGTAATGACCAATGAGAATAGGTTAACCATTGATAGGGCTTTGACCAATAGATTTAATTATGAAATTGATTATGACCGGGTGTATCTTGATTTTGACGATACGGTTTTTGTTAAAGGCAAAATCAACACTTTTCTCATGATGTTTTTATATCAGTGTGTAAATGAGAGTAAGGAAATAATTTTGATTACAAAGCACATAAAGGATATTCGGGAGACATTAAAAGAGTTGAAAATTGATATCAATCTGTTTGATGAAATAATTACGTTATCAAAAGAAGATGACAAATACAAATATATGAATGATGATTTATCTGCAATATTTATCGACGATTCCTTTTCCGAAAGGATGGTTATTTCAAATAAGCTAAAATTACCTGTATTTGATTTGGATGCTATTGAATCATTAATTGATTGGAGAATGTGAGATTGGGGATAAGGATATGACAAATGAATATAAATTATCTGTTGTTGTTTTGGTTTATAATACGGAATATTATTTGAAAACATGTTTGGACTCACTTATTAATCAAACACTGGATGATATGGAAATCATATGTGTCAATGATGAAAGTACAGATAACAGTTTAAATATATTAAAACAATATGAAAGGAAATATGATAATATAACAATCATTGACCAGAAAAATCAGGGTGGGGCTGTTGCAGGAAACAACGGTCTTAAAATTGCAAAAGGTGAATATGTAGCAATAATTGATTCTGATGACATCGTTGTTGAAGATGCCTATGAAAAGTTGTACAAAAAGGCTAAGGAAACTGATTCTGATATTGTCGCCGGAAAACCCGTTAAATATGTGAGCGGATATCAAAGAGAAATAACCTTTAAGAATAACATTTGGGATGAAGAGAAAACATTCACTGTCGATGAATTCAAAGATATTTATTATGACGTTTTTTATTGGAACAAGATTTACAGGCGTGAATTTGTTGAAAAACATGATATCTATATGATTCCTGGAAAGATTTATGCTGATGTTCCACTGGTTTATCGGGCATATTCATTTGCAGATAAAATTAGTATAATTCCTGATGTGGTTTATTATTGGCGTAGACGTGCTCAGGAGGACATTATTGAAGGAAACAGTGACACATCAATCAGTAAAAGTTTGCTTGACATACCTAACATGAAAGACAGGCTTTCCACTTATTATTATGCCAAGGATTACTTTAAGGAAGCTGGAAAGGAACAATACTTCAGCTATGTCATAAAGACATATCTTGAAAGATTCTTTTATCCTATCAAAGGTATTTTAAAAGATAAAGACTTTAAAAAGGCTTACTTGAATGAAATAAAGGCCATATTGTCCGGAATTGATGACATCTATGACAACGGATTGGAAATAAGATATAATACGTTCTTTTATTTTATATTGAATGACATGGACAAGGATCTGGAAGACTTTTTGAACTTTGATTTGGATGAGCGTTCAACAGTTTTCCGTGATGGAAAGCTTTATTGGAATGTAAAATACTTTGACAATCCTGAATATGGTATCCCGGATGAGATATTTGAAATTGGAAAAGTGGAAGATAATTTCATAAATGTTGAGGACATTTCTGCAGATTCCAAATTCATTTACTTCAATAATATTGAATTGCCTCGAAATCTGAAAATCAAAGAAGTTAAAGTAGCATTCATGGGATTGACCAAAAAAGATACATTAAGAGCCAATAATATCTATGAATTCGGATTGGAGGAAATTGATGACCATGTTTATTCAGGCAAGGTAAATGTCGATGAAATCACAAACATCAACAATTATGATGTTCATTTAAAGGTTATATCTGATGATGATACCTATGAAATATTCAGGTTTAAAGAAAGATTTTTCAAAAAGGAAAATAGTGAAATTGTTGATTCAAATAAGAATGAGAATTTAGTCTTCTATTTCACCGCATTAGGTAATTTTTCAATTACAAAAGGTTATTGTAGGAATTTCTTTGATTATAAAGTTGACAGTCAATCAATGACTTTGATACCTCATACCAGTGGTGCGGCTATTTATAAAGTAGCTTTCAATTATAAATATGATAATGTTTTCTTCTCTAAAAAGGATAATAGTCCAAAAATAAGGTTGCAGGATGAATTGGAGTTAATCTGGAAATATTCCATTGAGGAAAATACAAAATATAATCTTAATGTTGAAATTCGTAAAAATAAATTTAAGTTGAAGAAAGATGCATTCATTGACTTTAAAGAACAGACCGTTGATTATAACGGTAAGAAAATAAGGATATTTGAAGATAGTGATGGGAGTATAGCTATAATTTTAAAATGATAATATGAGTGTTGAAAACCCTTTAGTTAGCGTAATAGTTCCGATTTATAATACGGCTGAATATCTTGAAGAATGTTTGGATTCCCTAATCAGTCAAACACTTGAGGATATTGAAATAATATGTGTTGAAGATAAATCTAGTGATGATTGTCTTAAAATTTTAAAGGAGTATTCTAAAAAAGATGATCGGATTGTATTAATAGAAAATGATTCCAATCAGGGCCAATCCATTTCAAGAAATAATGGTTTAAAAGTAGCTAAAGGAGAATATGTGGCTTTTCTTGATTCTGATGATTGGATTGATAGAAACACATATGAGCAGCTGTACAAATTCGCAAAGGACAATGATCATGATCTGGTGGTTTTCAATGCCCTTCGTTTCAATGATGAAGGTGTTGTATGGCCATGCATATTGCATTCAAAAGCGGGATATGACAAAATTTATTCAAAAACCAACGTTTTTGAGCATAAGAATTTGATTTATGATACAAGTATGTCAAAATTCATAAAAAGAGATTTTATTGACAAATCAGGATTTAAGTTTTTTGAGAATATTCTATATGAGGACCTTTTGTTTTCAATGGAGGTTTTGTGTGCCAGCGAGTGTTTGGGAATTCTGCCGACCGTTAATTACTATTGGAGAGTTAGAACCAGTGATAACTATTCAGTTACACAATGCGTATTCAAGTTAAAAAATTTAAATGACAGAATAACTATTACAAAAAGGATATTGGATTTTTTCAAATCTTCCGAAAAAAACTCTTCTTTATTAGATACATTCTATAAAAAAGTTGTTGAAATTGATATACTTCAATATATTAATGAATTTGATAGATGTGAAAATGAATATATTGAAGTTATGGACAAAACAGTAAGGCCTTTTACTGAAACACTTCCTGATGAAGCTTTCAGTGATTTAAATGATATAGATAAACTCAAATATGATTTATTTTTAAATCGAGATTTTGACTCCTTAATCAGATTAGTCCGTTCTGAAAGTTCATATAAAATGAAGATAAATGACTTAAAAGCAAAAAATAGGGCTTTGAGAAAAAATGTCAACGAACAGATTAGTATTAATGGTAATTTGAAAAGGGATAATAGGAAGTTAAAAGAGGAAGTTAAATTAATCAAGACCACTCAAGGCTGGTTTTCATATAAAACTAAAAATATTTATCAAAGGATTTCTAAAAAATTTTGATTTTGGCGGTGTTAGGATGGGATATAATGATTTAATAAAGCAGATTTCTGAATATTTCGGTGATAAATCCAAGGAGGAATTGGAAAATGAAGTATTTTACTCCAATCCGGAATTATTCAATGAAATAGCTAAATATAGAAATTATGGCATGCCCAAAAGGTATAAGAATGCATGCAAGAAGTTTTCTGTAAATGAGAAAATGTTCCTTTTTGAAAGTAATCTGGCAAAACAGTATACCGGAAATCCGAGATATATCTATGAGAGGATGCTGGAGTTATATCCCAATTATACTTACGTCTGGTCTTATAATGGGGATGAAAGCATTATCCCAGGCAATCCGATTGTCGTGAAAAGAGGCTCCGATGAATTTTATAAGTATCTGGCTCAGGCAAAAGTCATAATTAATAATACTACATTTCCTAATTGGTATCACAGGCCTGAAACGTTTTATCTTCAGACTTGGCATGGTACACCATATAAGCAGATGCATTGGGATAGGGAAAATAATACGAATCCGCATAAACGTTCATCTCCTCATTTTTATGCAAAGTCAACCGGATGGAATGCATTATTAAGTCCAAATCATTATTCAACAATTAAATTCAAGTCCTGTTTTAGATATAATGGAAAAATTCTTGAATACGGTTATCCTGCAAATGATATCTTTTACATAGATGAAAAATATGAATCGAAAAGGGATGAAGTTCGTCAGAAATTAAATATTTCTAAGGATTCCTTAGTTTATCTGTATGCTCCTACTTGGAGAGATGGAGGTCATATAGGCCATTCAATGTTCAAGTTTGATTTGATGCTTGATCCGGATAAATTTTTGGATAATGCTCCTGATGACTCTATTTTGTTGATTAGGGGTCACCATATGAGCGCATCATCTGATGCATTAGGCAATTTGGAAGGCAGAGCCATCGACGTCAGCGGATGGGATGATGCAATTGAACTTATGTGTGCTGCGGATATTTTAATCACTGACTACTCTTCTATCGTTTTTGATTGGTATTGCAGCAAAAAGCCGGTAATATATTATGTTCCTGACTTGGAAAGGTATGAAAATAAGATAAGGGGCGTTTATTTTGATATTACTGAAGTCAATTGTGGTGTGATTTGCAAAACAGAAGAGGAATTGTATGATAATTTAGACGTTCGCAATGCTCCTTTTTATGAGGACTTCTATAAGGAATTCTGTGATTTTCATGATGGCACTTCTGCCGATAGGGTAATAGAGTATTGCATTGGCAAGTCCAGGGTTCCATTCAAATCTAAAGTTGATAAAACCGTAAAGAAAGTTTATAAAAAATTTTTCTGATAAACCTTTGGTGTAGAAAATGAGCAAATATAAGAAGTTACAAAGGAATTTTTCAAAATATTTGGGTGATAAGACTAAAAAGGTTTTAGAACAAGAATTATTTTTGCAATATCCTGAATTATTTAATGAAGTAGCTAAATATAGGAGATACGGTGTTCCTAAAGTATATAAAAATGCATGCAAGGAATATCCGGTCGATGAAAAGACTTTCTTTTTTGAAAGCAACCTGGCAAGACAGTATACCGGCAATCCCAGATATATCTATGAGAGGATGCTCGAGCTATATCCTGACTATACATATATATGGTCTTATGAAGGCGATAAGAGCATTATTCCGGGTAATGCCATTGTTGTTGATAGGGGTTCTGATGAGTATTATAAGTATCTTGCAAAATCGGCCGTTGTAGTGAACAATACTATTTTTCCAATTTGGTATTTGAGGGATGAGACATTCTATCTTCAGACCTGGCATGGAACGCCTTATAAGAAAATGCATTGGGATATAGATCTGGAATATTTCAAAGATGGAAAAACAACCCCTCATTTTTATGTTAAGTCTACAGGCTGGAGCACATTGTTGAGTCCTAATCATTATTCAAGCGAGAAATTTAGATCCTGTTTTAGATATACAGGCAAAATTTTAGAATCAGGTTATCCTGCCAATGATATTTTTTATGATAAGGAGAAATACGAATCTAAAAGAAATGAAATTCGCGAAAAATTAAATATTTCCGAAGATTCATTAGTTTATTTATATGCGCCGACTTGGAGAAACAATAGGGATAATTATTTACGTCCTACAATATTCAAATTTGATTTGATGTTTGATTTAGATAAATTTATGGATAATGCTCCTGATAATTCTGTTTTATTAATCAGGATTCATCATATGAGTGAATTAAATGAATTGGATAATGTCGCAGAAAATGTAATCAATGTTACTGATTGGGATGATGCCCTTGAGCTGATGTGTGCTTCTGACATTTTAATCACCGATTATTCTTCCATCGTTTTTGATTGGTATTGCAGCAAAAAGCCGGTTATTTACTTTGTTCCCGATTTGGAAAAGTATGAAAATTTCATAAAAGGGGTTTATTTTGATATCAGGAAAGTCAACTGTGGCGTGCTCTGTAGAAGCGAAGAGGAATTATATGAAAACTTGGATGTTCGTGATGCTCCATTTTATGATGAGTTTTATGAAGAATTCTGTTCAATTCATGACGGCAAATCAACAGATAATGTTATAAAATATATTATGGACCGCAATAAGGTATCCTCAAAGCAAAAAATAAAAAACTCCATTAAAAAGATTTATAATTTATTTTAATATTGTTTTTAAGGTCATATTAACTATAGAATGTATTTAGATGATTCTGCATCGATATCTATAAAGAGGTTCTGGTATCTTGTTAAAGACGACCACGTAATTGATGCAATTAAAAATATGTCGAATTCCATGATAAGTTGCGGCATTGAAGACGGTAAGAATTGCCTAAAAATTATGAAAAAATAACAAACGGGATTTTTAATATCCTATTTATCTAAATGATGCAAGAATACCATGACCTCTTCAAGGTCATGGATGAATTGCACTATTGGGTGTACTATCTTTTTTATTTATTTTTTTGTGTTTATTTTTTATTTGTGTTTTTTGGTGGATTTTTTTGGTCTTGAATTTTTGTTCAGTATACTTTTTTTTATGGATTTTTAATAATTGCTTTGATTATGAAAAATTGTTTTTGGTTTGAAAAATTGCTCTGAGTTCGTTATTCGATTACTTTTCAAATGCTCTCTCTCATTTTTTATATAGGAGTAATTATAAATGATATATTATTCAATTAAATGTGATTTTAATTGTT
>NZ_CAJODJ010000041.1:0-13663 GCF_905233225.1 Methanobrevibacter sp. UBA212 | reverse complement strand
AAATAAAAATAAACGCAATAAAATTAATTAAAAAAAGATAGTACACCCAATAGTGCAATTCATCCACAACTTGCAGAAGTTGTGGTATTCTTGCATTTTTAAGATAAACCATAACTGTAACGCCAGATATTTCCCAAACAGCAGCACCTATCATCGACAAAAGGAAAGCAATCCTTGAATTCCATTGATTTTGACTGTTCATTTATCTTTACCAATATCTTCTTTTAAGAGATAATATGTGAATCCTGAATTTAGATATTCCACCAGTGCGTTTTTTACCGATTGCAATAGTTCAGATACCTCATTCGCCGTAGATGCTGTTTCGAATATTTCCGAGAAATTCCTTTTCATCATCAGTCAAATCTATTCCATCAAAATTGTCCTTGGCAAAACGTCTAGTACGAATTAGAAAGACCAGAATTAAAGTCAATAAGAAAGACAATACGCTGGCTATTGGAGATACGAATGCCAATAAAAGAGATAGCAATGAACTAATTACCGGAGCCAACAAAAGATAGAATAATGTTAATGTAATGCCTCTAAGATACAATTTCAAGTTCGGCAATTCGGCTCCATCAGTATAGGAATCGTGCATGGCCGTTTTTAATTCCTCCTTACTGTCGAAATAACGTTTAAAATTATTTTTTATCAGTAATAAAAACATCAGTATGTACAGCAAACTGATTGCCAATATCAATAATGAAAAGAAGAGGTTTACATTGGTGTAAGTATAAAACTTAAAAAAGAATCCTGTTGCAAACGGTATCAGACAAACAGCCGCCATGGTGAGCATATTCAATGTCAATATGCCGTAGCTTATCTTACTAAAACTAAAAAGGATAACTGTGTTTTCCCAAAAATTGTATACAAGATAAAAACTTATGAAATATATCAAAACAGATGGCAACAGATAATTGATGAAGTATTCATTTAAAGCAACCCCTGATGAGATATCATAGATTGTAGGAACCGCAATTTCCAAAACAAGAATTGTCATTGCGATTGCAAAAACACCATCAGTAACGGCAGCATGCCTGTCATTTGAACTGTTTAAAAATCTACTTTTAGCCATCAATATAAAATACTGTTTTTTATATTATTTAATTTTTTGTGAAACTTCAAAAAAATAGGAAATGTGTCAAAAATTCTTCATTCTAATTTAAAAGCATTATAATTTTTTGTGGAATATATCCTCATCAAAATTCAACATTGCTTTTATATGCATTCAATGCCAAACATATAAATGATTACAATGAAAAAAATAATTAAAATTTTATTTGCAATTCTGATATTATTAATTATTTTTGCAGGAATAACCACTTTACTACAAAAAGACATTCTACAAAACGGTTCAGGTTTAGATGAGTATACCACAATAATCGGAAACAACTCCAATGGAACCGTTTATAAAATAACATGTGGCAATGCATCATCCAGCGATACTGCAATAATGATATTAGGCGTACACAGTCTTGAAAGCGGAATTCATAATGCCACAAATGAAACAATAATGAAATTTACTAAGGAACATTCCCTTAATAAAAAGTTTATCGTATATTTCATTAAACTTAATTTCAACGATAGCGGAATGAATACAAGCGATTATGATACCAATAGACATATGGGAGAGCTGTTAGCCCATGAATATGTCCTTCCAGATATTGAGAAATACAACCCTTATATTATCGTTGACGCTCATGAGATGGAATCCTATTGGGACACCCAGAGATACGTTGGCGTTATTGATAATAAATCAAGCGTGACAATGGAGTATGCAGGAAAGATAGGTGAAAATTTAAGCTATCCTGTACTTAAGGTCAAAACGGGGACTTCACCAAAATGGGTGACAAAACCCCTTGTCAAAAAGAACCATAATGTGGTCTTATTTGAAACAGCTCAAATAGACAGCCAGAAGAATAAGACAAAAACCGCAATTGATTTGGTTAGAACCATTGATAAATTGCCGGTTTATTGAAGATGGATGGTTTAATAAGGAACATGAAAAAAAATAAAAAAAATTAGAGATTAATTAATCTCTTTTTTTTGATTTTGAATTTTTTAACTATCTTATCCCCATCATATGACACCTGACACTTGTATGTTTTGCCTTTCTTAAGCTTTAAGAAAACCTTTTTACTTATTTTGAATTTTGCAACACCCTTTTTATTGGTTTTTGAGACATACTTTTTGCCTTTGAATACTAAAAGCACTTTTTTAGACTTCATGATTTTGCCGTTGACATTGCTTAATGTTACAACAACCCTGAGGCTTTTGGATTTCAGCATTTTTATGCTTGCCTTAATCATGTGATTGATCTTAATCGTGTTTGAAACCTCAATATTGTCGTATCTTGCAGTTATCCTATATTCCCCTGCTTGAAGTTTAGTATTAACATTCAATGTGGCATAACCATTATTGTCAGTGATGCATTTGTAGCTGATTCCGTTGAATATGATGTCAACTGTCTGTCCCGCTGCAGGTTTTCTGTGAAAAGTCAGAAGAACCCTATATGAATAGCTGTTTGAATAGACAATTTCGGCATCCCTATTCTGACTGAATTCAGGGAACGGCTTCAGATTGACTACAGTCATCACTGAGGATTTGCTGGCTGAAGAGTACTTGCCGTCACCGGAATAGGTCAGTACAATACTGTATTCGCCATCACCCAATTTAGGGACTTTTATTGCAGCACTGCCGTTGACAACCTGAGTTGAGTATTCTGTTCCATTGACATTCACCATAAATGTTCCTGTTGCATCATCAGGCAAATCAATGCTGAAGAGAGGCTCCGGATTGTTGGTGAGCTTCGGAACAACAATATTATCCAATTTTGACTCTATCATGATGGTGAGATTGTAATTTCTTAAATAATGCGCATAATTGTAATCGCCGGAATAGTCAACAGTGACATTATGCTTGCCCAGACTTAATCTTGGGGAAGTGATGCTGGCACTGCCGTTTACCAACTGTGCGGAATGTATTTCATTGTCGATGATTACAGTGAATGTTCCTGTTGCATCATCAGGCATATTGATGCTGAAGACAGGTCTTGGATTGATGGTGGCTTCGGGAACAACCAGATTTTCATCTTTAACATGAACCAGAACTGCAAGGACATAATCCTTTAAATAAGGAGCATACTTGTCATCACCGGAATAGCTGACAGTGACATTATGATCTCCTTCACTTAATTTTTGGGCAGTGATAATTGCAGATCCATTATCCAACCCTTCAGAATACATTTCCTTGTCGATGATTACAGCAAATGTTCCAGTTGCATCACCAGGCAAATCAATGCTGAAAACAGGTTCCAGACTTTCTGTCCTTTTAGGAGCAGTTATGTTTTCGCTTACATCGATTAGAACGGTAATGTTGAGGACATTTGAATTCGCATCATTGAACATGTTATTGTCTTCAAATATCCCCCTTAGGGAATATTTTCCCGGAGCCAAACCAGCAATATCATATAATGTGGTTTTGCCACTTACGGACACATTGTATTCATCATCGTTCACATACAGCTTCAATGAGGCTTTTGCAGCAATGTTATTGGTATAATCCAAGTTTATTAAAAGTGTTAATATTTCACCCTCGACAATCCTTTCCCTTTTTGAGGAAATTGTGAAATTGGTCAAAACCATTTTAGGGACATTTACTATGCTTATCATCTTCTCCACTTCACTGTAATCATATCCTGTTGAGATAACCCTTTCGCCTGGAGATTCTATGGTATAGTTGTAAAGGTATACCCCATCGACACAATCAATTTCATCAACATCCTCATCATTTATGCTGAATCTGAAATACGGATCATAAATCAGATTGCCGTTGTCATCCACAAAAGTGGCATTCAGAGTCAAGACATCCCCTACCTCTGCAGAAATGGTTTGATTTCCCAATATGATTACTTTAAGATAAGAATCGATTATCTGTCCGTTGTATATTTCGGCATTGGCTGTGCTGATGTTATTGTTGGACAACTCCAGATACCCGTCATTCATGATTGCGCTTCCGTTTGATGCATTATTTGCATTAAATCTGGAATTGGATATTGTTATCAGATCAGATGACTTTATATATACTGCTCCCCCTTCGTCGGCGGAATTGCTTTTGAATGTGCAGTTATCAATTGTGCCTTCATCAATGACATTTAAGACTATGGCACCGCCCTTACCGGTAGCTGAATTTCTTGAAAAGAGAGAGTCTTTAATGTCCACATCAAAATCGCCCGGACACACCACAATTGCTCCTCCTCCCAACAGAAAATCATCAATTCCATTGGCTTTGTTATCCTCAAAGGTACAGTTGTCAATTTCCAAATCGAATGACAGGGCATAGATTGCACCACCGAAATCGGCAATATTTCCTTTAAAAATCGTGTTGATTATCTTTAAAAGATTGTCTCCATAATTTAAATATCCATATGATAAGATTGCTCCTCCCAATGACCCGCCATTATCTGCAAAATAGGAATTTTCAATATATGTATTGCTGTATGTTGCAACAGCTCCTGCCAAATAGTTTGATTCATCAACAACATCCTCTAAATTATTTGTTATGTTTGAATTAGATATTGACAGATACTCACCATAATTGCATATGGCTGCACCGCCATCAAACTCCTCCGAAACCGGCAAGGTAATAGAATTATTATCGAATACTGAGTTGGTTATATAAACTTTACCTTCAGAATATAGTGCTCCTCCAGATTCGGCAATGTTTTCGAAAAAGTTGACATTATTGATGTAAAGCGTTGAATCCCTGTCAACATAAACGGCACCGCCCTCATCATAAGACCCACCAATCAAGGTGATGTTATTCAATGTGGCTTCAGCACCATACAAATCAAACAAGAAGATTCTTGCCAAATTCTTACCGCTGATGTTGTGGCCGTTTCCATTAATTGTTATGGCATCTTCAACATAAACCCCATCAAGGAAGTAATCCCCGTCAATAGATTCTGAGTATGCAAAATCATAAGACAGATTCAATTCGCCTTCAGCGTCATCAATCTGCTGCTGAAGGTCAGTGAATGTTCCCCTGATTTCGTTTTGCGAATCATCCCTCAACAGATTATCATCCTGAACTTCAGACTTTAAGCTGTCCTGAGCATTTTCATCCAATGCCTGCACATCCTCTGAAAGAGGAACGTCTTCATTGACTGAAGAGTCATCAAGAGAGACGATATCCTCAATGCTTTCTGCACTGATTGGTGAAATTATCAAAATGCTCACCAAAAATAGCAAAAATATAAAAATTTTTTCCTTATTCATCATAAAAACCCCAATTTAAATTAATTTAAAACATACAATAACTAATAATATTTAAAACAGATAAGATATATTTTACTAAATTGGCCGACTCGACTAACCATTTCATCAAAACATTTAAACATTTTAAATTAAATAATTATTATTAATTCTAATTCAAAAAAAGATGATATTATGCCAGAAACAGATTATTTGAAAATACCCCAAAACAGAGTGGGGGCATTAATCGGAAGCAACGGTAATGTGAAAAAATCCATTGAAAAGGCAACAGGAACCATATTGGACATTGACAGTGATGAAGGAACAGTATATATTACCCCTAGAGATGATATGGAAGACCCATTGGGAGTCTGGAATGCAAACCATATCGTTAAAGCAGTGGCCCGTGGATTCAACCCGGAGGTTGCCCTTAAGCTTGTCAGCGATGACATTTATCTTGAAGTAATCAGCTTGCCGTTATATATCGGCAAATCCAAAAAGGCTCTTGCAAGACACAAGGGAAGGATTATCGGAAAAGACGGCAAAACACGTGAAATCATCATGGAAATGGCCGAAGTAGACATGGCAATATATGGAAAAACAGTTTCACTCATCGGTGAAATGGACAACATCATGGTTGCAAAGGAAGCCATTGAAATGATTTTAAACGGGTCAAGGCACAAATCAGTTTACGGATTCTTAGAACACAAAAAAGAAGATTTGAAAATGAGAGAATTCAAGGACCTTGTCGGAATTGATGATGATAAAATCGAGTTCAGGGACGGCATCGACTTTGATGAGAAAGATTATTAGGAGTTGAATGCTCCTATTATTCCTCATACACATACCAATTTGTCAATTTTTCAGGATTGACTACAATACCAATTTCGGCAAAAAGTTCTTTGAGTTTATAATACCCCGTTACAATATTTGGATCTTTAACTCGTTCACGAACTTTTTTTCTATATTCCGGAGAGAGCAATTTCTTTTTATTATAACCGGCATCTCTTATTACCTTAACAGAATCACCCATATTAGATTCAGCCATTTAAATACCTCCTAGTTAATACGATATTTGACTTTTTATTTATATAACTTAATAACTTATCCCCATAACATTTATTAAGATTATTGATTAACAGATAACCTTTTTCAAAATCACAGTTTAAAATCTCAAAGCATGCTTCAAAATAACAATTTGCTTTTATGCGAATTTCTTCAATTTCTTCATCATCAAAAATTACCTCATTAGATTTTAAAATCCATAATTCGTTTCGTGTAGATATTAATTCAAATTCTTCAAAATCAAAACCCAACATTTGAAAATTTTTACCGGATGGTGGAGAACAATAATTATCCGGATGATTATGGATGGATGCAATATGCATACTTTTTAATACATCTGGAAAAACTTCAGTTTCAACCTTATCCCTATCAAAATCATCAGAAAAATTACAAGAGATTATATTCCCAGTAATATAATCAAATAGAAGCATGCATTCGTTAGGTAAATTAAAAGTTTTTCTCCTAAAGATGTCCACTGTTTTAACTGCCAGTGGAGAAAATTCATCAGGCAAGTCATCTTCAGTCAGTGGAGAAATTGACCAATTAATTGGCAAGTGTCTATATCGTTCATATTCAGGATCCATAATTTTTGCGGTTGCAGGAATCAGAAAACCTCCTCGATTGTCCTTGTGAAATTCTTTAATCGAATCAAAGAGTTCCTCCAAATGAAGGTAATGAACTATTTTTTTGAAATTTATCATGGATATCATGCTTAGTACATTATAATCAAAAACTATATAAAAGTTTACTTGGCAATCAAAGCAATTTTACAAAGTGAAAACAATTTTACAGTCTCAGACAACTTTTTTGCTAATGGAACTATAAATGGATATCAAATCAAATTTCACCCATCAAAGAAAGATTACACGCCCAAATCAATTAAAATAATACTTTCCTATAAAAATTATATCAGTACTTAAAAACTTTTATATACTTTAACCGACATATATAGATAGTGCAATGTAAATACTATGTTTTTTACTTGTTTTTAAATTATTATTTTACCACATATTTAGATAAGATAGATAGGGTAGGGTATGAATATTACTTTTCAAATGCTCTCTCACTTTATTTAAATATAACCATTATAATAAATTTAAACATACAAAAAATAAGGAGGAAAAATTTTGGCTCAACAACAAATGGGATTAGATTGGGAAGAAGATTTTCAAAGATTGACCCCATCTGAATTCTTTAGAAAAAACAAGCAGATGTTGGGATTTACTGGTAAAATCCGTTCATTGACTATTGTATTTCACGAACTGATTACAAACAGTTTTGATGCATGTGAAGAAGCAGGAATCCTGCCTGACATTGATATCGAATTAAAACGTGTTGACAAAGAACATTACATCCTAAGACATAAAGATAACGGTCCCGGAATTCCTGAAGAATACGTAATGCAAGTATACTGTATGATGTTTGCAGGATCCAAATTCAGAAACATACAATCCAGAGGACAACAGGGTTTAGGTTGTAGTGGTTGTGTACTCTTATCACAAATGACTACCGGTAAGCCTGCTCGCGTAATTTCATGCTACAAAGATGGAGATGAAATTAAAGGCGTAAAAATGAAATTCCAAATGGATGTTAAAAACAACCGCGGAATTTTAATGGAAAGGGAAGATTATCCTGCCGAACAAACCGGTGTATGCATCGAATTACAGTTCAAAGAGGTTTCATATTCCCTTGCAGAACAAGGTGCATTCGAATACATCAGAAGAACCATGATCGGAAACCCTCATGCAAAAATCACATTCAGGGACCCATCCGGACACAAATACATCTTTAAAAGGGCAGCAGACGTTGTTCCTGTACAACCAAAAGAAGTGTTGCCTCACCCTAAAGGTGTGAGTGCCGACGATTTAATGACCATGGCTCAAAATACCGACAGCAGAAGATACAAAAGTATGTTAACTTCTTCAATGTCCAGAATGTCAAACAAAAGAGCTGATGAAATCGCCGAAATGACTGGAATCGACATGAACAAACGTCCAAGAGACATGACTTTCCAAGAGGCAGAAGCTATCGTCCACTGCTTTAAGAAAATGAAATTCATGGCTCCGCCAACCGACGGACTTATACCAATCGGATCAGAGCAAATCGAAAAGGGTATGAAACAAATCCTTAAACCGGAGTTCGTAACAACAATCACAAGAAAACCCGTAACATATCAGGGTGGTGTTTCATTCATTATTGAAGCCGGTCTTGCATATGGCGGAGATGCCGGAAGGGTTGTAAACGAGAAAAGAAAATCTGAAATCATGAGATTTGCAAACAGAGTTCCATTGACATTCGACGCAGGAAGCTGTGCAATTACAGAAGCTTTAAAAAGTATTGACTGGAAACGTTACGGTTTAAAAGACATGGACAATACTCCATTGACTTTATTTGTAAACATTATCTCAACTCAAGTGCCATATCTTTCAACAGGTAAGCAAAGTGTATCACCTGAGCCTGAAATAGTTCATGAAATAAGACAATCAACCATGAAATTGGCACGTAAACTGCAAAAACACTTAAGAGCCAAAAGAGCCGCCAAAGAAAAGGAAAAACGTTCAAAAGTATTTGAAGAATATGTTCCGGTCATTATTGAAGAAGCCGCAAAGCTCGGTGAAACCGGAGTTCCGGAATACCATGAAGTGCTTGCAAAAGTAACAAAAAGGGCTCTTGCAGAGTTGCTTGGTGAAAAAGTTGAAGAGGAAGAGGAAGAAGAAGAACTTGACGCAATCATCATGGAAGAAGTTGACGAATTTGGCCATGCAGTTGAAGAAGGTCAATCCGCATTAGACAGCTACGAAGAAGATGATGTTGAAGATGGTTTTGAGGATTAGGTGATTTAAATGGCTGAAAAAAGAGGAAAATCACATAAAGAGGAAAGGAAGGAATACACATTCAATAAGCTTAAAGGATTAGGTCAAGAAATTATTGAAGACATTGAAAAAAATAAAGTTCCTTCAGTTAGAGTTCCGTCTCGTGGTACTGGAAACATTGTTTATGATGAAGCTAAAAGATACTACGTATTAGGTGACAGATACGGTAAAAGATCATTAGGTAACGTAAAGCAAATCAGAAAAATGGGCCAAATGGTTTATGTTGCTAATTTCTGTAAGGATTTGGTTGCCCGTGAAAAAACCGCTACCATAAGGGAAATGTACTATGTTTCCGAAGGTTGGGGAATAAGTTTCAAAAACCAGCAGGAATCAAACATTGTCGGAGAAGACCTGGAAGTGACTCTAGGTACTACCCGTGAGGATTTAGGATTAATGCCTGAAGAGGACGGTGCATCCGTTTACGGAGACCTAACCCTCAATGATGAAGTGGAAATCAATGCTGCAAAAATGGGAAAATCCGGTTATACCATCTCACCTACAATAGACCAGGTAGATTTCCTTGACCATAATGTCGATAAGGTATTGGCAGTGGAAACAATGGGAATGTTCCACAGATTGGTACAGGAAAATGCGCATAAAAGATTCAACTGCTTAATTGTTGGGCTTAAAGGACAGGCTGCACGTGCTACAAGAAGATTCCTTAAAAGAGTCAATACAGAACTTCACTTACCAGTCTATATCTGTAACGACGGAGACCCTTGGGGATTCCACATTGCACAGGTAATTATTTCCGGAAGTGCAAAATTAGCTCACGTTAACAAGGACCTTGCAACTCCTGACGCTAAATTCATTGGAGTAACAGCATCAGACATCATCAATTATGATCTGCCAACAGATAAGCTAAAAGATGTTGACGTTTTAAGGCTAAAAGAGCTTTCCAAAGACCCAAGGTATAAAGATGATTTCTGGCAAACAGAAATTAAAAAGATGCTTAAAATTGGTAAAAAAGCAGAACAGCAATCTTTCTCAAAGTATGGGTTAGAATACGTTGTAGACGAATATTTCCCAGCTAAATTTGAGGAAATGGAAAATCAAGCATAGTCTTGAAATTTTCCTTCTTTTTTTATTTTTTTAGAAGAATTTAAAAAATTAGCGAATTATTCTTATAAGAATAATAAAGAAATTATATAAGCTAAAGAAAAATTCTTCAGCTAAAAGTTTTCTATTCCAAATTTAAAATTTTATCGAATCCTGACATTACCAGAATCTCATTTATAGCATCATTGACCTTGATGACAAATGGAATGCCTTCAGGTTTTAGTTTTTTTTCAGTTCCGACCAAAACCCTTAAGCCTGCACTTGAAATATATTCCAAATCAGTGAAATCAACGATTAAAGAATTAAAATTGCCCATTTCATCGGCAATTTCATTTTCAAAATCAGGAGCAGTTACTGTATCAATTTTACCTTCAGCTATAATAGTCAATTCTTTACCGTCATAATTTTTTGTAAGATTCATCATACCACCAAATTGTCTTTCATATAACTATTTGAAATTCAAGCATATATCTTTTTCCGAAATATTTATATACTAACTTTAACATATACCCCCACAGGTATAGGATGTGATACTATGAAAGAATGTATGGATAGTGAAAATCTACACAGAAGACTCAAAAAAATCATCGGCCAGATCAATGCAATTGACCGAATTATTGATGAGGACATTCCATGTGAACAAATATTAATGCAGGTTAATGCATCAAAATCAGCATTGCATAAGGTTGGACACATTATTGTTGAAGGACATCTTGAACATTGCGTGAAGCAGGCCATTAAAGAGGAAGATGCAGACGAAGCAATAAGTGACATTTCAACAATTATGGAATACTACTCCAGACTTTAATTTTTTTTAAAGTGACCTTATACCCTATGGGGTATACCTATACAATTGGAGTCGATTAAAATGAAGTTTACAAAAGAAGAAAAAATAGACATTGTGCTTATTACAATTTCAGCAATAAGTCTGATTACAAGTTTTATTCTGTCCATAGATTACATATCCTGGATTGCAGTAATCTTATGCGGACTGCCGATTTTCAGGGAATGTGGGGAAGGATTGATTAAAGAATTTGACATTAAAGCAGACTTGCTGGTCTCACTTGCAATTATCGCATCACTCATGATTGGAGAAGTATTTGCGGCAGGTGAAATCGCAACAATCATGGCAATTGGTGGATTTCTGGAAGAATATACCGTATCAAAGACACAGGGAAGAATTGAAGAGCTTGTAAAAATGACTCCACAAGTCGCAACAAGAATTGAAAATGGAATTGAGGAAAGGATATCTGTTGAAAAAGTGCAAATTGGAGACATGCTAAAAGTATTGCCCGGTGAAAGCATCCCGACTGACGGAGTTATCGTTAAAGGTGAAACCTCAATCAACCAATCCACATTAACCGGGGAATCCTTGCCTGTTGATAAGAAAGAAAATGATGAAGTATTTAGCGGAACTCTAAATCTTTACGGATCATTTATCATGAAAACAACAAAAATCAGCCAAGAAAGCTCATTTCAAAAATTAATCAGATTGGTTGAATCATCCGAACCTGAAAACTCCAGAATCGTTAGAACCGCAGACAAATGGGCAACAATGATAGTCGTAATAGCATTCACATTAGCTGTATTGACATATCTGGTCACATTCGAGATAACCCGATCCGTTACAATCCTTGTCGTATTCTGCCCATGCGCACTGGTTCTGGCGACACCAACAGCAATAATGGCAGCCATCGGAAACCTTACCCAGCATGGAATTCTTGTAAAGGACGGAGAATCTCTTGAAGAGCTGGCAAAAATTGACGAACTTGTATTCGACAAGACAGGAACATTGACAAACGGCACCCCAGAAGTCATTAGGATAATATCCGACAATCCAAAGGAAATGATGCATTTGCTTGCATCACTCGAATCAAAATCAGAACATCCCCTGGCAAAATCAATCGTCAAATATTGCAATAATAATGAAATAGCAGATGTTAGCGACTTTAAGATGCACATCGGCAAAGGCATCAGCGGAACAATAAACGGATCAAAAGTACTAGCCGGAAATAAAAAGCTCCTAAAATCAGAAAACATTGATTTGAAATCAGATAGGGAACCTCAAAATGGAGAAATTCAAATATTTGTTGCAAAGGACGGTGAAATACTTGGAAGCATAGAACTTGCAGACACAGTGCGCAAAAATTCAAAAAGAACAATAACCCAATTAAAAGGATTGAAAGTCAAAACAACATTGCTTACGGGAGACAATGAAAAAACAGCACAGCATATCGCAAAGCAGGTTAAAGTCAGAAACGTCATATCCAACTGTCTGCCAGAAGACAAATTAGAATATATCAAAAGAGAACAGACTCTCAAACACAGGGTGGCAATGATTGGAGACGGCATAAATGATGCCCCTTCCCTCAAAAAGGCCAATGTTGGAATAGTAATGGGAGATATCGGAAGTGACGTCAGCATTGAGGCTGCAGATATAACATTGGTCAATGACAATATTGAAGACATTCCCCACCTAATCGGAATAGCCAGAAAAACAATAAGAATTATCAATATGGGAATAGGATTTGCATTGGCCCTGAATATCACTGCAATGGCATTGGCGATTTTAGGAATCCTAAATCCAATCGAAGGAGCACTGATTCACAATATAGGGTCCGTTATCGTGATCATATACTCATCAACACTTGTCAGATACAAGCTTTCAAGAAGAGACTGCAGACAGCCTGGAAAGTTAGGCATGACTAAACATTTAAATAAATCAAAAGTATAATATTAACTATCGACAATTAGGTGATTTATCATGGCTGAAAAAGAAATTAAAGTAGTGGGCATGCACTGCCCATCATGTGTAAATGCTGTAGAATTATGCTTAAAAGACGTTGACGGAATCGAAGATGCAAAAGCAGATTTAGATTCAGGAATTACAACAATTACAATGTCTGACGACGTAAGTGATGCAGACATTAACGAAGCCGTTGAAGAAGCGGGCTTTAAAGTAGAATAATCATTCTACTTAAATTCTTTTTTTAAAATATTCAATATTTCATTGTTTTCGCCAATCAAAAGATTGTGCCTTACATCATCAAAGACAAACAATCTGGAATTTCTAATTTTGCCCTGAAGCTCTTTTTGTGATTTCAATGAAGTTATTTCATCGTATTTTCCTGCAAGAATCAATGTCGGAACATCAATATTGGACAATTCATCCCCAATGTCAAAATTCAGGCAGGCATCAATTGCCATGATATATGCCGAACATTGGCAGATTTTGAAGCCATATCATTTAACATTTCAATTTCCGCTTTATTCTGCTCATTGAACCACCCCATCCTATAGAGGATGGGGATTCCTGAATTTTTTCACTTAATAATGGTTAATTTAAGTATTTTTTCAGGCTATCCCCGTTGAACCAGCGGTTTAGAATATTAATTGCTGCGTTTGTGTCCCTATCAA
>NZ_CAJODJ010000040.1:0-24328 GCF_905233225.1 Methanobrevibacter sp. UBA212 | reverse complement strand
AGTACATCAAAGAGATGTAAATGCTGCAAAAAACATTTTAGACGAAGGTCTACGCGCCACTGGTTCAATGGTGCTATGCTTAGTAGATTTCATGCCTAACGGTGAAAACAAATTCATTTATAAATATGAATGGAAATGTTTTGTCGACTCACCAGGTATGGCCTAAGAATCTCCAGCTTCTACAAGCTGGAGCGGTTCAATATTCTTTTAATATTTCAAGTAAGTTTTTGGCAATATAGTCCACTTCATCATCGCTTAAGGTTGAATAAATCGGTAGACTTATTTCATTTTCAAACAAATGATATGCATTAGGATAATCCTTAATGTCGAATCCCAAATTCCTGTATGCTGTCAAAAGCGGAAGCGGCTTGTAATGGACGTTGGTGCTTATGCCACGTTCCTCCATTTTTATGATTATTTCATTTCTCTCTTCCAGGCCTATGCCCTCAAGCCTTGCAAGGTACAGGTGGCCTGATGAGATGTGGTCTTCGCCGGTATGCTTGGGGACAATGACTTGTGTGTCTTTGAATGCACTTTCGTATTTTTCAATGATTTCATGTCTTCTTTTTAAAAGTGAGTCATATCTTTTCAGCTGGCCAAGACCTATTCCTGCCTGAATGTCTGTCATGTTGCACTTGTAGGCCGGAATCAGGATATCATATTCCCATGATCCTTTCTGGGTTTTTTCCAATGCGTCTTTTGTCTGACCGTGAAGTGAATAAATCTGATAATCCTTATAGAGTTTTTCATCGTCAATGCCCTCATGTGACTTCCAGGTTACCGCTCCTCCCTCTGCTGTGGTCAGGTTTTTGACCGCATGGAATGAAAAGCAGGTAAAGTCGGCAAATGTTCCGGATTTTTTATTATTCTGGACGGCACCGAAACCGTGGGCTGAGTCAGCCACAACGATGATTCTGTTGAATGCTTCCTGAATCTCATTGGATGGTGAGAACAAATCTTTTTTGTCCTCAATCACTTCAAATATTTTGTCGTAGTCACATAGGATGCCCGCAATGTCCACGGGGATGATTGCCTTTGTCTTTTCGGTTATTGCTTCGGCCATTTTTGAATAATCCATTTCTTCCCGGTCTGTTTGGCTGTCAATCATTACAGGTGTCGCTCCGACATGGCAGATTACGCTGCAGGAAGCGGTATAGGTATATGCAGGCACGATTACCTCATCGCCCTTTCCAATGCCCAATACTCGCAGGGTCATTTCCAAAGCGGTGGTTGCTGCGCTTAGGCAAACTGTTTTTGCGCTGCCGCAGTACTCTGTGATTTGCCGTTCGAATTCCTTTGTTTTCGGTCCGGTTGTAATCCAGCCTGATTTAAGTGCGGCTATTACTTCCTCTATTTCTACATCTGTAATGTCCGGGGGTGAAAAAGGTATATTCATTGTCTATTCTCCATTAACTTCTTCAGGTTCCTTATATGTAGGAACGCATTTTTTCATAGTTTCTTTAATTTCCTCTTTGGAGGTATTCTCATTATTTATGATTTCCCTAAACATGTCAAGCTTCTCTTCGACATCATCCATGGTCAAATCCATAGGTTCGGTTATGAATATCTTTTCATGCTTAGTTTCTTCAAGGTTTTCTTCATCCATCAGAAGCTCTTCGTAAAGCTTTTCTCCAGGTCTCATTCCTGTAATTTCAATTTCCATATCCTCTCCAAGGGTATATCCGGATAGTTCAATAAGACTTTTTGCCAGATCATAAATCTTGACAGGCTCTCCCATGTCCAGAACGAATATTTCTCCGCCTTCTGCATAGGTGATTGCCTGCAGGACCAATGCTACAGCTTCAGGTATTGTCATGAAAAATCTGGTAATCTCCTTGTGGGTTACGGTCAGTGGTCCACCATGGGCCATCTGCTTTTTGAATAGCGGAACAACGGATCCGTTGCTGCCCAGAACGTTTCCGAAACGAACAGCCACATATTCGGTATCACTTTTTTTGTCCTTGGCCTGGATTATCATTTCGCATAGCCTTTTGGTGGCTCCCATGATGTTTGTCGGATTTACTGCCTTGTCTGTGGAAATCAGGATAAATCTCTTAGCGTTATACTCATCAGAACAGTTTACAAGATTGTATGTTCCGAACACATTATTCTTGATTGCCTCTGTAGGGTTGTTCTCCATCAGCGGCACATGCTTATGCGCAGCTGCATGAAATATGATTTCCGGTGTGTACTTCTCAAATATTGCATCCAGCCTTTCCTTTTCACGGATGTTTGCAACGATTGCACGTATGTCATTGTTCGGATGATTGGTTTTCAGTTCCAGCTCAATGTCATACAGGCTGTTTTCATAGTTGTCCAGAATCAGAAGCTGCTTTGGATTGTGAATCATTATCTGTCTTGTGAGCTCTGAACCGATTGATCCTCCCGCACCGGTTACCAGAACGACTTTTCCCTGAATCAGGTTTTTGATGTTCTGGTTGTCAAGCTCAATAGGGTCCCTTCCAAGCAGGTCTTCAATTCCAACATCCCTGAGGCTGTGGTAGAGGTTTTCCTCTGTTATCAGTTCGGTCAGGCTTGGAAGGACCTTCACCTTAGCGCCGGTCTTGTTGCACAGTTCAAGGATTTCCTTCTTGTTCTTGTTGTCGATATTCACAATTGAAAAGAATATCTCGTCAACATCGTTTGCATTACAAATCCTTATGATGTCGTTTCTGTCTCCGATTATTCTAACTCCCGCAACAGAATATCCGATACGCTTCTTGTTGTCATCTATGATACCGATAATGTCGTACTGGCCCTTTAGGGTGGAGTTTATGGTTTTGATTATGTCGTTGGCGGAATATCCTCCTCCGATTATCAGAAGCCTTTTCTGGTTTTTGGAAGTTGGCTTGATTCCCTTGTGCGCAACGTCAGACAGAAGGACATAGCGGATTATCAGGCGATATGAAATCATGATTATTCCAATGACTAATCCAGTTATCAGGTTAAGCTTGATTGATGGATTTTTCATTCCCAAAAACAGATCTTCAATCAGTGACACTACAAGTGAGGATATCAGTGAAAGAACGATGTATAATATGTAATCCTGATTGTTTTCATAACGGATGATGTTTGTATATCTTTTGGATAGTCTGAATATTACTTGAAAAACAATTATGGCTAGGACAATGCTTATTATGATTTCATTTCTTGTTATTGCACTTGTAGGCTGCATTAGAAATGAATCCGTAATCAGCACTGATACAAGATAATAACCCAGAACGATTGAAATGCAATCCATCATGGGCAATAGGTAATTTCTATATTTGGCAATACCATCTATATTCACAAAATCAAATCCGTTATAATTTATATTAATTAAATATTTATGTTTCCCATTAATATAAAACTTTCTTACTAATTATTTTCATCCCGAATTAAATTTTTCTGATGATGACTGCAGGGGTGTGGGTAATGGAATCAAGGTCCTCGATGGTAACCTCATTGATTTCGGAACCTAGAACCTCCTTAACGCTATGGATTGTTTTCATTTCAGTGGACAGTGATTTCTGGTAGTCTTCAGCGATGTTGGCGATTTTAAGGCCTGTTTCAACATCAATCTCTTCGCTGCAGCCAAGGGGTGTTGATCCCATATTTTCCGAAAGCTGTCCCTTGAGGTATCCGAAAAATCCGTTGTCGGCGTCGATGCCGTCTATGGCTATCGGAAGGCCTGTGAAATATTTCCCGTTTTTCATGTAGGTTGCATCGGTATCGATAATCATCACGCACACGTCCTTGCCGATTTCCTTTTTGATGTCGCATGCAACCCTTTCGGGATTTTCAGGAAGAAGCGAAACGAATGTTCCTGGAGCATTGCTCAGGTCAATTCCTGCTTCGGAAGCCGGTTTGAGTGCATGCTTTAGGCCATACAACTGAAGGACCACTTCTTTATGGGCTTCTGTTTCTTTTGGAAGCTTCCTCAGGTTTTTGATTGTTCTTTTTTTGATTCCCAGGGCAGGTCCCAAAACATAGCCCCACAGATACTTGCTCCACACGACGGTCAGGAATTTTGCCGTCAGTGACGGGCTGTATTTGGATTCGTCTACCAGACGGTTCTGTGAAACGGAAATTGGAGTTTCTGCAATAACAAGATAGTCATCATCTTCCATCAGTTCCCTTGCCGGTTGGATTATGCAGTCCAGATTGTCATTCGGTTTGATATAACCGGTTTCTATGGGAATTACGATATAATCTCCATTTTTCACATGTTTTATATTTTCAAGTTCCGAAGTTTCCATAAAAATCTTTATTAAAAATTGATATTAAATATATAATATGATAGAGTTTTAAATAATTATCTATTCAAAAGAGGTATAAATATGGAAAGAAAATTTATCACATATTTCGAAGAGCAAGGAAATGACTATACAGATGACTTAATCAAAGCAGTTAGAGATAAACTGGATTCTTCCGGCGACATTAAAAGAATATTGATTGCCTCATCAACCGGGGAGTCCGCACTAAAATTATACGGCGCTCTTGATGATGAGGATATTGAAATCATCAATGTGACTCATCACATGGGATTCAAGGAAGATAATGTTGCGGACATATCCGACGAAATGATTAAAAAGCTTGAGGATGTTGGAATCAAAACATACATCGGAGCACATGCATTCAGCGGAGCTGCAAGAGGAGTCACAAATAAGTACGGCGGATTTTCACCTCTTGACATTGTGGCAGACACCCTGAGAATGTTCTGCCATGGTATTAAGGTTTCAGCGGAAATTTCAATTATGGCAGCAGATGCGGGACTGATTCCCGTTGGCGAAAAGATTATAGCAATCGGTGGCAGGGGTCACGGTGTTGACACTGCAGTTATCTTGACACCGGTCAATGCCAAAAACCTTTTCGATTTGAAGTTTCATGAAATTATAGCAATGCCAAAAGATTAAACAATTCTTTTGGTTTTTGGAAAATTTTTTCATATTTATATAACAATGAGTTGCATTTAAATATTAGTAAAAATAGAAATATTTAACAATTATTTTAAATAGCAGAGTATGTGGGGTTAAGTTGTGAAATTTATAGATGATGCAATCAAAGAATCCGAACAAAGAATGGAAGAAAATACACCTGATAATATCTCTTCTGACATAGATGAAGAGCTTATTGGTATAATGAAAGGTGTTAAAACTAATATTTATGTTGTTGGTGCCGGAGGAGCAGGAAACAACACCATTTCAAGATTAAATGAAATGGGTATCGAAGGGGCAACAACAATTGCAGTAAATACTGATGCTCAAGATTTATTTTACAGTCAGTCTGCCAAAAAAATCCTTTTAGGAAGACAAACTTCAAAAGGATTAGGTGCAGGCGGAGAACCATCTGTAGGTGAAGAATGCGCTGAAGAAAGTGAAGATGAAATCAGAGATGAATTGGAAGGCGCAGACATGGTATTTGTCACATGCGGTCTTGGTGGGGGAACCGGAACAGGTTCAGCACCAATCATTGCAAAGATTGCTAAAAAATTAGGTGCATTAACCGTTGCTGTAGCTACCTTGCCATTTTCTGCTGAAGGTATCAAAAGAAGAGAAAATGCGGAACAGGGTTTAGAAAAACTTCATGAAGCTGCTGACACTGTAATTATAATCCCTAACGATAAGTTATTGGAAGTTGCACCAAACTTACCTTTAAACAAAGCATTCATGGTGTCTGATGAAATATTGGGCAGAGCCGTTAAGGGAATCACAGAACTCATTACCAAGAAAGGTCTCGTAAGTCTGGACTTTGCTGATATCAGAAGCATTATGAGCGGTTCCGGAATGGCTATGATTGGTATGGGAGAATCCGATTCTGGCGACAGAGCATTAGAATCTGTACATGAAGCATTAAGCAGCCCATTATTGGACATCGATATTTCCAATGCTACCGGTGCTTTAGTTAACATATCAGGAAGTTCTGATTTAACATTACATGAAGCTGAAAAGATTGTTCAGGTTGTTGCAGATAAATTGGATCCTGAAGCAAATATCATTTGGGGTACTCAAATTGATGAAAGTCTCCAAAATGTTGTTAGAACCACTGTGGTCGTTTCAGGCATTAAATCCGATTCTTCTTCAAATGATTCACCAGATATTGAATATGCTGAAGAAGAACCTGAATCTGAATCAAACAACGATCAATTAGACGATTTCATTGATGGAATCTTCTAATTCTATCTTTTTTATTTTTTATAAAAATACAAAGCTTTATTAATGGATAAATTACATAGTATTTATTACTATATTTTTATGATTATCAATTTTATAATTCGGGTATTCAAATGAATGTGCAAGAAAGTTTTAACAAATTTATGAAAGATGCAAAAAGAGTATTAAAAGTATCAAGAAAACCTGATAAGGCCGAATATTTCGATTTGGCTAAAATTTCAGCTCTTGGAGTTGTTGTAGTCGGTGGTATAGGTTATATTATCGTCTGTTTAGGTCACATTATTGGTTTATAAAACCAATACATTTTATTTTTTTGATTCATTTAATTTTTTTTGTTGCATAATTTTTTCTCAAAATATATTGTTTTTTGAAAAGTTTTATATACTATAAGTTACCATATTTATTACTATTATAGAAACTTATTTTTCAGACATTTTTTTTCTGAAAATTATGGCTTTTATAATATTTTTAACTTAATGTATGATTTTATTAACAAGCAAAAATTTAAAAAATAGGTGAATTTTTCATGGAAGATACTAACAGTTCCATATATGCTCTTAAGACCTCAGCTGGTCAAGAAAGAAATGTCGCAAGGCTCTTAGCCCGTAAGGCTAGAACCATTGATGGCGTTGGCATTTCTGCAATTCTTGTTCCAGAATCTTTAAAAGGATATATTTTGGTTGAATCTTCAACAAAGATAGATCTGAGAAACCCTGACTTAAAGGTACAACATTTAAGAGGGGTTGTAGAAGGTAGTGTTGGTATTACCTTTGAAGAAGTGAAAAGATTCTTAAAGCCAGAACCTATTATTTCCTCTATCCAAAAAGGAAGTATTGTCGAACTTATTTCTGGTCCGTTTAAAGGTGAAAGAGCAAAAGTGGTTCGTATTGATGAATCACGTGAAGAAGTCGTTCTTGAGTTAATAGAAGCGGCAGTACCTATTCCGGTTACTGTTAAAGCTGATCAAATTAGAATAATTCAAAAGGAGGCTGACTGATGGCTAAAGATACAGTCGAAGTTCTTATCGAAGGTGGAACAGCTACTCCAGGCCCACCATTAGGACCTGCTTTAGGACCTCTCGGTATTAACATGATGCAAGTTGTTGAAGAAATCAACAAAAAAAGTGCTGACTTTGCAGGAATGAAAGTGCCTGTAATCATCAGTGTTGATAGAGATACCAAAGAATTCGAAATCGAGATTGGTACCCCTCCAACCACTGCACTCATCATGGAAGAATTAGGCATCGAAAAAGCTTCTCATGAACCAGGTTTAGACATCGTCAATGATGTACCTATTGAAACCGCTTTAAAAATCGCTAGAATGAAATTCGATTCATTACTCGCAAACGATTACAAAGCTGGTGTCAAAGAAGTCATGGGAACCTGTGTTAGTATGGGATTATCTGTTGATGGTAAAGACCCAAGAGAAGCACAAAAAGATGTTGATGCTGGAGTATACGACGATATTTTAACAGAATAAATATTGTCCTTTAAAATTTAAATTAAGTTAATAAATACAGTGTATATGATGTTATAATTTAATTATAATTGATATACTGTTTTTAATTCATGCAATCGTTTAAGAATTTTTTTCTTGTAATCGATCTCATGAAACCGAAAAAAATCCAATGAACAGAAAATGTTCATGGGGGATGAATTAATGACACAAGATGTAGTTAACGCGGTGAAGGAGGCTAAAGAACAATCAAAGCCGAGAAACTTCACTGAGTCCGTAGATATTATTATTAATATCCGTGACTTAGATGTCAACAAGCCAGAAAATAGGTTTAATGAGGAAGTTACTCTTCCTAACGGCCGTGGCAAAGATGTTAAAATCGGAGTCATTGCTGATGGGGAACTCATTGTTCAAGCTAAAGATGCTGGTCTTGACACTGTAATCAACAAACAGGATTTAGAAGAGTTTGGAAAAGACAGGAAATCCGCCAAAAAAATGGCTAACTCTGTTGATTTCCTCATAGCTCAAGCTGATATGATGCCACTCGTTGGTAGATTCCTCGGTCCAGTTTTAGGTCCTCGTGGAAAAATGCCAAAACCTGTGCCTGCAAGTATCAAATTAGATCCTCTTTTAGAAAGATTACAGAACACTGTTAAAGTTGGCTTAAAAACACAAGCTAGTATTCAGGTTGTTGTTGGAAGCCAAAACATGTCAGACGAGGATATAGCTGAAAATGTGGAAACTGTTCTTACAGTGAAGTCAAATAAAGTCCATGTTTATTAAAACAACTATGGGACCAGTAGTGAGGGTGATCTAATGGCTCATGTTGCTGAATGGAAAAAGGAAGAAGTTAAAGAGCTAAAAGGTATCATCGGCGAATACGACGTTATCGGTATTGTCGACTTAATGAACATTCCTGCTAAACAGCTCCAGGAAATGAGAAAATCTCTCAACGGCAAAGCTGTTATCAGAATGTCCAAGAAAAACCTTATTGACTTAGCTTTTGAAGATTGCAATGCTGAAAAAACCAACATTGTTGATTTGTCTGAACATATGGATGGTCAAGTTGCACTTGTCGCAACTGAAATGAATCCTTTCAAATTGTACAAAATATTAGAAGACAGCAAAACTTCAGCTCCTGCTAAACCAGGAACCATTGCTCCTGAAGATATTATTGTGCCTGAAGGGGACACCGGATTTGAACCAGGTCCATTCTTAGGTGAATTACAACAAGTCGGAATTCCTGCTAAAATCGACAAAGGAAAAATATGCGTTCAAAAAGAAACCGTTGTAGTGGCAGCTGGTGAAGAAGTATCCAAACAAGTTGCAGCAACATTATCAAGAATGGATATTAATCCTATGGAAGTAGGGATTGATTTAAAAGCAGTATACGAAGAAGGGTCTGTTTACACTTCTGATTTACTCGCAATCGATGAAGAACAAACATTAGCTGACGTACAAAACGCATTCAGAAATGCATTCAACTTATCTGTAAACGCAGCTATTCCTACTGATGAAACTATTTCCACTATCATTACTCTTGCATACACCAGAGCTATTAACGTTGGTGTAGAAGCAGCAATAATGACTTCTGAAACTTCAGAACCGATCATCGGTTTAGCACAAGCTAAAATGTTAGCATTAGCATCCGAAGTTGCTGACGCACCTGGTGCTATTGATGACGAATTAGCTGAAAAACTTTCTAATGTTGCTGTAGCAGCTGCTCCAGTAGTAGAGGAAGTTGTTGAAGAAGAAGAGGAAGAAGAGGAAGAAGAAGAAAGTAGCGAAGAAGAAGCAGCAGCTGGGTTAGGAGCTCTCTTCGGTTAAATTGATTTAAAATTTTTATTATTATAAAAAACTAACACTTTAAAATAAATAAATAACATGGAATATATATATGCGGCAATGATTTTGCACAGTGCAGAAAAAGATATTAACGAAGAAAATGTTAAAAGTATTATTGAAGCAGCAGGAATTGATGCTGACGATGCTAGAATCAAAGCATTAATCGCAGCTTTAGAAGATGTAGACATCGACGAAGCTATGGAAACTACTGCTATGGCAGCAGCAGCACCAGCAGCTGCACCTGCAGCAGCTGAAGCTGTTGAAGAAGAAGAGGAAGAAGAAGAGGAAGAAGAAGAAGCTTCTGAAGAAGAAGCAGCAGCTGGATTAGGTGCTCTCTTCGGATAGATTTTTTAAATCTATCACCTTTCTTTTTTATTTTCTTTTTTTTAGAATCACGACTTTTTTTGAACTATTTTTTAGACATTTTTTACTTGCGCTTATTTTTTCATTGAATTTTCATTAATTATTTATTTGTAAAAAATCATAGTTTATACTAATGAATAATTAAGACTGATTCATATGGTAGAAATTTTTGACGAACTTGGTTATAAAAAACAAACATGTAAAACTTGCGGACAGGAGTTTTACTCCCAAGTCGATAGAGACACTTGCGGAGACGCTCCATGTGATGAGTATGAGTTTATTGCAAATCCTGCAACCGATAAGCCATACAACTTATATGAAATCCAGAAAGTTTTTAGAGAATTTTTAGAAAGTGAAGGGCACACTCATGTCCACAGATATCCTGTGCTTGCCAAAAGATGGAGAGATGACGTATTCCTGGTTGGAGCTTCCATTTTCTGTTTCCAGCCTTGGATTACATCAGGCCTTGTAAAGCCACCTGCAAACCCTATTGAAATGGCTCAGCCTTCAATCAGGCTCAACGATGTTGACAATGTCGGAAGAACCGGCCGTCACATGACCTGCTTTACAATGGGAACACACACTGTCATCAACAAGGAAGATGACTTCATCTACTGGGAAGACCGCACAATCGAATTGTGCCACAAATTCTTCGAGCACATCGGAATCAACACCGAAGAGATCACTTTCATCAAATCCTGGTGGAGCGGTGGAGGTAACGAAGGGCCATGCTATGAGGTATGCTGCCGTGGAGTGGAGCTTGCAACATTGGTGTTCATCCAATACGAAACCCTTGAAGACGGATCCAAAAAGGAAATTCCAATCAAGGTTGTGGATACCGGTTACGGGCTTGAACGTATCGCATGGATTTCACAGGGAACCCCAACTGCATACGACGCATGCTTTGCGCCTGTCGTTGACAAGCTTAAGGAACTGACAGGTGTTGAAATAAACGAGGACATCCAGGGAAGAAACGCCCAGATTGCAGGTATGATGGACATTGAGGATATCGGGGACTTGAAAGAGCTAAGACAGCAGGTTGCAGACAGCTTGAATCTCTCTTTGGATGAATATCTGAAAGCTGCCGAACCTATGGAGGCAATCTACATCATTGCAGACCATACCAGATGTTTGGCTTTCATGATTGCAGACGGCATCATTCCGTCCAACGTCAAGGAAGGTTATCTTGCAAGGCTGGTTTTAAGAAGAACCATAAGATTCATGAAGGATCTCGACATGAAGGAATCCCTTGCGGACGTCATGGCAATTCAATTGGACTTCCTCTCCAAGTTCTACCCTGAAATTCGCGATTCAGAAGAACATATCATGAATATCATTAAATTGGAGGAGGAAAGGTATGCGGCCACCGTCAAGAAAGGTAAAAGCATCGTCAGAAGGTCAATCAAAAGGCTTAAAAAAGAGGGCAAGTCAGAAATGCCTCTTGAAATGCTCATCGACTTATATGACGCTCATGGAATTCCTCCGGAAACCGTTGTTGAAATGGCAGGAGATGACTTTACAGTCAATGTTCCGGATAACTTCTTCACACAGGTTGCAGGAGCACATGAAAAGGATACTACCAACAAGAAGTCCACATTCAAGGTGGATTTCCCTGAAACCGATTTGCTGTTCTATAAAGATTTCTACCAGAAAGAGTTCGAGGCCGAAGTTTTGGGTTTGGTTGAAAAGGATGGGGACAAATGTCTCATCTTCGATAAAACAGTATTCTACCCTGAAGGAGGAGGCCAACCTTCAGACATTGGTGAAGTTTCCATCGACGGAAATTCATTTAAAATGTATTATGCCGAAAAGGTTGACAATGTAGTATTGCATCATGTAGATGGGGACATCACAGATGATGTTGTAGGCAAAAAAGTTGAAGGAAAACTTGACTGGGAGAGAAGAATCACCCTTGCACGCCACCACACAGGAACTCACCTGGTCATTGCTGCCGCACGTAAGGTTTTAGGCCAGCATATCTGGCAGGCAGGATCACAGAATGACCTTACAAGGGCACGTATCGACCTTTCACACTACAAGCGTATCACACAGGACGAGCTTAACGAAATCGAAAAATTGGCCAACGAATATGTAATGGCAAACATCGACCTGGACATCCAGTTCCACACCCGTGACGAGGCTCAGGAACTCTATGGATTTGTTCTCTATCAGGGAGGTATCGTTCCGGGCAAGATGATTCGTGTTGTGAAAGTTCCGGGAGTTGACGTTCAGGCCTGTGCGGGAACACATGTCATGAGGACAGGTGTTGTCGGACCGATTAAAATCAACAAGACAGAAAGGGTTCAGGACGGTGTCGAAAGGATTGACTTTTCAGCAGGCCTTGCGGCAATCGATTCAATGCAGCACGACAGTGAGCTTCTGCGTGAAAGTTCAGGCATATTCAAGGTCGAAAACGACCAGCTGCCAAAAACCTGTGACCGTTTCTTTTCAGAATGGAAAGCGCAGAAGAATGAAATCGACCGCTTAAAATCAGAGATTGCAAGCTTAAAGATGAACTCTTTGGCTGATGAATACGATGAAATCAATGGTCTGAAAGTCGTCCATCAGCTTATCGAAGCGGACTTCAAGGAGCTTCAGAAAATGGTTACCGACTTTACTGACAACGGCAAGGCCGATGTGGTCATTATGGGTAACAGTGACGGCAAGATCGTTGGTGCGGCTTCACAGACTGCAATCGATAACGGAGTCAAAATCAATGAAATCATCAAAACCGCTGCAGGAGTTTTAGGCGGTGGCGGAGGTGGCCGTCTGACACTTGCGCAGGGCGCAGGTAAAAATGCGGACAAGATGGATGAAGCCATTCAGACCGCAGTTGATTTAATCAAAGGATAATTTTTATCCTTTCTTTTTTTAATTTTTTCCAGTATAATTATCTAATTGCTCTTGTTTTTGGATTATCTCTGACTGTTTTCATTTGTTGACCTTTTCCTCATGTTATTTTAGAATATTTTACTTTATTGTGCAAGAATTCTCTGGCTTCTTTTTTTCAGGAATTTCTACACTATTTTTGTTAATATGTCCAGTTTAGCATATTAAATATTGGATAGTTAAAGTCTATGAGATAAACACTTGCCGAAACCATCATTAATCGATGCTTCTTTAATATTTTTTGTTAAAAATAGTAAAAAGTTGTTAATATTCAATCTTTCGAACATATTTTTATATAATATTTTTAACAAAATTTTAAATGTATAGATTTTATAGGAGATAATATTATTAAGCGAAAAATAATTTTAGCCGCTTTGATAATGTTTGTATTGGTCAGCTTGACTGCAGTCAGTGCAGTTGATGCCAATCAGACTGACGATGTTGCGGCAGAAGACAGTGACACAGTCACGCAGGACATACTGACTGAAGAATCTGTTGGTGCTGGTGATTTCAAACAGTTGAATGATAACGTCACTAGTGCAACAACAACTTTGGAATTAACTAAAAATTATACTTATAATCCGGATGTGGATTTGGATTATAGGGATGGAATAAACATAACTAAGGATATTACTGTCGACGGAAAAGGATATACCATTGACGGTAACGGTCAATCAAGAATATTCAATATTGCCAATGCAACAGTTACCTTGAAAAACATTAACTTCATTAATGGTAATGCAAGTTTAGGTGCGGCAATATGCTTTGAAAACGGTAATTTGACAATCATAGGATGTAATTTCTCAAATAATGTGGGTAATGGAACCAGTTCCATGGGTGGAGCTATCTTCTTTGAAGGTAATGATTTATTGATTGCCGATTCAAAATTCATATCAAATGAAGCATATAACTGTGGAGCAGTCTCTGCCGAATCTGTGAGAGCTGAAATCAGAAACACGGAATTCAGTGAAAACGGAGCATATGACTACGGTGCATTGGGTGTTTTCAGTGGTGATGCTCTCATTGACAATTGTGAATTCAACGGCAATTATGCAAACATGTCCGCTGCGGCATTATCATTGCATGCAAACGTTACAGTCAACAATACCCGTTTCAATGAAAACCGTGCAAATAGAACCGGAGTATTGTTCTATGAAAGTTACAATTCCGATGAAGAGTTAATCATCGATCAGTGCCAGTTCATTGATAATGACTGCTGCGCAGTATACCTTTCCCATTATAATGCCAAGATTTTAAACTCAAGATTCAAAAACAGCCTTTCAGAAGATGGAATTGCCATTTATAACGGCGCAATCAATAAGTTGTACTTGTCAAACAATGACGTAAACACATTAAAGCCTCAAATCTTTACAGCATACGGTGGAGACATCACATCAGGTGTTACAGTTGAAATTTTAAACAATGATACTCGCTACTATCATCTAAATGAAACCGTAACAGTTTTCTTTTATTTCTATGATGACAATGAGAATATGATACAGGTTCAGGACTTTGATTTGCTTATCAACAATACCAAAACTGACTATGAAATTAATAAGAAGAGCATCTACCATGATTATGAAGCTAATTTCACTTCAAATGAAGTGGGATCATATCCGGTAACCATAGCAGATACATATTTATCAAATTTAACTGTAAAAACTGCTGAAATCAATATTGTGAATGTCACTGATGACTTTTCAACATTGCAGAAATTAATCGACAACGCTAACGCCACATTGACACTTGATAAAAACTACACCTACAACCCGCTTACAGATCTTTATATTTTTGGAGTAGGGGTTTCTAAGAATATTACACTAGATGGTGCAGGATTCACATTGGATGGTAAGCAGATGAGAATGTTCATTATTGTATCAGACAACGCAACAATTAAAAATATTACTTTTGTCAATGGAGCTTCATATGCCGGAGGCGCTGTCAACTGGTTTGGTAATAATGGTTTGCTTGCTGACTGTACTTTCATAAACAATATTGCAGATGATGGTGGTGCTGTTGAATGGTCAGGCCATAACGGTACTGTTTCTAACTGTATTTTCATGAATAACCTTGTTGATGGTTCAGGAGGTGCCATTGAATTTGATAATGCTAGAGATTGTGAAATTTTAGATTGTTTATTCATTAATAATCGCGCTAAATATGGTGGTGCCATTTATGGTGATGACAGTATTCATCTTAATGTTTCAGGTTCTAAGTTCATAAATAACTCTGCTGATTATTACGGCGGAGCCGTTGTGTGTGAAAATTGTTATAATGTCAATATTTTCGATTGTAGTTTTACCAATCATTCTGCCGGCAGAGGTTCCGGCGCTTTAGACCTTACCGGATGTGATGATTCTCAAGTTTCATACTGTAATTTCACAAATAACTCCGCTAAGAGTGATGGTGGTGCTATTTTCGTGGATTCAGACAATGTTAAAATCGATAACTGTAACTTTGCAGATAATAATGCATATTTCGGTGGTGCCATTTACTGGGATAGGTATAATGGTAAGGTCTCTGACTGTAATTTTGCAGATAATGGTGCAATCTATGGTGGAGCCGTCTATTGTGGTGAATGTGATGTTGTGATTTCCAATTCTAACTTCACAGCAAACAACGCCACACAGGGAGGAGCAATTCAATGTAATGACAGTAATTTGACTGTTGGTGCATGTAATTTCACAAATAATGTTGCAGATGGCGAGTATTCCTGTGGAGGAGCTATTGACTTCAATGGTACTGAATTATTCATTGTTGATTCAAAATTCACATCAAATGAGGCATATGATTGCGGAGCAGTATCTGTTGAATCTGTAACTACTGAAATCATAAACACTGAATTCATTGGAAACGGAGCGTATGATTACGGTGCAGTGGGAATTTTCGAGGGTAATGCTTTAATTGAAAATTGTACCTTCGACAGCAATTATGCAAACAAATCCGTTGCTGCATTATCCATAAGTACAAATGCTACAGTCCACAATACCGTTTTCAAATCAAACAGTGCAGAAGATTGCGGAGCATTATTCTATGAAAGTTACAGTGAAAATGACACTCTAATCGTTGATGGCTGTCAATTCATTGACAATGACTGCAGTGGAGTACACCTCAGTCATTATAACGCCAGGATTTTAAACTCAATATTTGAAGACAGTGTTTCAGAAAGGGGCATTGCCATTTATAATGGTGTAAGCAGTAAGTTATACCTGTCAAACAATGACGTAAACTATTTCAAGCCTCAAATCTTTTCAGCATACGGTGGAGATATCACATCAAGCGTTACATGTGTCATTTTAAACAACAGGACTCGCTACTATCATTCGAATGATATTATAGAGATTTATTTAAGTTTTTATGATGACAATGAGAATATGATACAGGTTCAGGACTTTGATTTGCTTGTCAACAATACCAAAATCAACTATGTACTTTATAATGGTACTTTGTATCAGTATTATGAAGGAAATTTCACTTCAGATGAATTGGGATCATATCCTGTGACCATAGGAGATACTTACTTGTCAAATTTAACCATACAAACAGCTGTAATCAATATTGTGAATGTCACTGATGACTTTTCAGCATTGCAGAAATTAATCGACAATGCTAACGGCACACTGACACTTGATAAGAACTATACCTATAACCCGCTTACTGACGTTGACTTTGATAAGGGTGTTGAAATTAAGAATAATATTACAATAGACGGCGCAGGTTTCACATTGGACGGTAATAATCAAATTAAAATATTCTATGTTAATTCAGACAATGTGACAATTAAAAATCTTACCTTCATCAATGGAGATTCATATTCCGGAGGCGCTATCTCTTGGAAGGGAAATTACGGTCTGCTTACTGACTGTACATTTATAAACAATACTGCTGATTGGGGAGGTGCTGTTGATTGGGAAGGTAATGACGGCACTGTTTCCAACTGTCTTTTCATGAATAACTCTGCTGGTGAGATTGGTGGCGCCATTGAATTTGATGATGCTGAGTATTGTGAGGTTTTAGATTGTTCATTCATAAATAATCATGCTCCTGAGGCAGGTGCCATTTATGATGATGAGGGCTATTATCTTTATATTTCAGGATCCAAGTTCATAAATAACTCTGCAGATCAGTTTGGAGGAGCTATTATGTGTGAGCTTAGTGAAGGAGTCGATATTTCAGATTGTAGTTTTATCGCTAACTCTGCCGGTAGAAGTTCCGGTGCTATAGACTTTGCTGGTTGTGATTATTCTGTAGTTTCCTACTGTAATTTCACAAATAACTCTGCTAATGAGGATTGTGGTGCCATTGAGTGGTGGGGAGATTATGGTGAAATCTCTAACTGTAACTTTGAAGATAATTGTGCAACCAGGGGTGGTGCCATCTTCTGGTTTGATAATCCTGATGGTTTGATTTCAGATTGTAATTTCACAAATAACCGTGCAACTTATGGTGGTGCCGTTTACTGGTGGGGAGAAAATGGTAATATATCAGATTGTGATTTTGCAAATAATTCTGCAGTTAATGGTAGTGCAATCTATGGTTATAAAGGTGATGCTGTTGTTTCAAATTCCAATTTCACAGCCAATACTGCAGCTAATGGCGGTGCAATATATTCCAATTTAAATTTAACTGTCATTGGATCTCAGTTCAATAAAAATCGTGCTGAAAATGCAGGTGGCGCAATCTTTACTGCTGAAAACCTTACAGTCATAAACTCCACATTCGCCAACAATTTTGCTGAAGAGGGCAGCAATGAAATTGCAACTGTAAATGATGCCAATGTGACCCTTGAAAATGTATCTCCTGAAAATTTAACCGTAGCGGCTCATGTCGACATTACTGCATTAGTCAATGATGTAAAATACGGAAGTGATGTTGAAATATATGTCATTGTGAGAAAAGACTCAAGGAATCTGGATGAAGGATCAGTGTTTATTTTAATCAACAATAAAACCTACAGTGCCAATGTCGTTAACGGAACTGCAAAAATCAAGATTCCTAATTTGGATGCTGGAGATTACGACAACCTCAAAGTAATCTTTAATGGAAGCAGCAAATATGCCAACAGTTTTGATGTAGTCAGTTTCAGTGTTTTAAAACTGAATACAACAGTAACTGTTGCTGCAAAGACATATGTCATCAATTACGGTGGAAAATATTCTGTAACCATTAAGGATGAAAATGGCAAAGTCCTTGCTGGCAAAACTGTTACATTAACTATAAACGGCAAGGAGTATAAGGCAACAAGCGATGCTAATGGTGTTGCAACATTCAGCCTAACAAAATCAATGCTCAAATCCTCAGGTGTTAAAACAGTAATCGTTAAATTTGCAGGAGACAACAATTATGTTGGATCAAATGCAACCGCTAAAATAACTGTTAATAAAGAAGCGGTTAAGATCCTCAAGGCCAAAAAGACCTACAAGTTCAAAAAGTCCAAAAAGACCAAAAACATCAAGGTCACCTTGAAAAACAGCAAAAACAATGCCATGAAAAAGGTTAAGGTCACTCTTAAATTGTCCGGTAAGAAAATCAAAGGCAAAAAGACAATCACTGCCAAAACCAACAAGAAAGGAGTAGTCACCTTCAAGCTTGGCAAGAAACTCACCAAGAAAACAAAGGTAAAATACACAATAACCTACAAGGGCAATGCATACTACAAAAAAGTAACCAAAAAAGGAAAAATTACAGTTAAGTAGATTTTACCAATCTACTTATTTTTTCTATTTTTTTTTAAGACAATGCCCATATTCACCAGTTCAATTCAATCATCAAACAGGTTCTAGATAATATATTCAAATAATTAACCTTTCCTGCATTTTAAATTATCATTTTTTTTAAACTTCTTAAGGAATAATGCAGAAATCAATGTTGCGATAATCGCTATTACATTGACAATCATTGAAGGAATCCTCAATCCCTCCGGTGCCTGCAGAATATATCCTATGGAAATCAGGACACTGAGTGGCTTTTGAATAAGTGTTAGATTAAATTTATTCGATATCCTCCGGTGATAAATACTTTTATTAACAATCAGATTTAAAAAGTAGTATGGAAGGGAGATATGTTTTTTGTAAATATTAATTTGTAGAGTTGTTTAAATGAATCATGATTTGATTATCGCAAGATATGGAGAAATAGGACTCAAAAGTCCAAAGATAAGGTCACGCTTTGAAAAAAAATTGGTTAAAAACATTAAGGCCACATTCGAATGTGAAGTTGACAGAAACCAGGGAAGGATATACATTTTCCCAAAAGACTTTGAAGAGGGAATCGAAAAGCTCAACAGGGTATTCGGAGTCGTCTCATACTCTCCGGCCACTTCAACAAAGACAACCTTCGAAGACATTGATGAAACATTGGGCAAATATGCTGAAGAGCTTATAGCGGAAAACATTCTCGATGAGAACACAAAATTTGCAATCAAATGCCGCCGTGTCGGAAAGCATGACTTCACCTCACAGGAAATGGCTGCCCACTGCGGGGGGGTTGTAAGGGATAGGATTCTTGCACCTGTTGATTTGACAAATCCTGATTTGACAATATTCGTAGAAGTAAGGGACGATGACACCTACATTTTCCATGAAAAGATTAGAGGTCCCGGCGGACTCCCATTGGGAACACAGGGGAAAGTTGTTGTTCTGCTTTCAAGCGGTATAGACTCACCGGTAGCCGCATACTTGATGATGAAAAGGGGATGTGAGGTCATAGCGCTTCACTGCAACAACGATCCCTTTTCAGGTCCTAAAGTTACTGAAAACTTCAACCTCCTGGTTGACCAGCTCAACATTTATGCCAAAGGCACTCCAATCAAAAGGAGAGTCATTGACTATGGGGAGTACTTGACCGTTGCCAAACAGAAGGCTCCCGAGAAAATGACATGTGTCCTGTGCAAGTCAGGAATGTATAGGATAGCGGAGAAATTGGCTTTAAAATTGGGGGCTGACGCCATCGTTGACGGAAGCAGCGTAGGTCAGGTTGCCTCACAGACATTATCAAACATTCTTGCAACAAGATATGGTGTTGATGTGCCGATACTGTCTCCTCTGATAGGCCTTGACAAGGAAGAGATTACCTCAATTGCAAAGGATATCGGAACATTTGAGATTTCCAAAATCGATGATGGAGGATGCAGTGCCGTACCGAAATATCCTGAAACACGTGCGGATTTGGAGCGCGTTAAAAAGGCCTGCGAGGATATGGATCAGGACAGTGAAGTCCAAAAGGCTTTTGAAAATATCAGAAGATTGGATTGATATTTTCATTTCATAATTTTTTTAAATTTAAATATGATAAAGACTAAATATTATTGTATAGTCCCGTGGGGTAGTGGCAATCCTTTTGGGCCCTGGACCCAAAGATAGCGGTTCGACTCCGCTCGGGACTACTCAATTATCCTATTTTTAAAACACCAGGTGCATTCCTTCTGCCGTTTTCCGCAAATTCAAGTAATAATTTATCTTAGCTAATTCTTTTTGACGATGGATGGATTTTTCAGCATTATTTTTTTAGGAAATTAACAGTTTGATTTGAAACAGAATTGAAAAATTAACTTCTTGACAGGCTCATGATAACAATAATTAAATAGTATACTTGTTAAAAATAATATATGTCTAGTAAATAATCAATTTACTAATCGAGGTATTTAAAATGAAAACTACAGTTAGTGTAATTAAAGCTGATATCGGAAGTGTGTCCGGACACTGTGTCGCACACCCAGAATTAATGGATATTTGTGATGAAGTTTTAAACGAAGCTTTAGAAGCAGGTATCATAAAAGATTACTATATCTCCCGTTGCGGAGACGACATAGACTTAATCATGACCCACGACAAAGGGGAAGAAAACGAAGAAGTTCACAAAACCGCATATGATGCATTCATGAAAGCTACTGCAAGAGCACGTGAATTGAAATTATACGGTGCAGGTCAAGACCTGTTATCCGATACCTTCTCCGGTAACATCAAAGGTATGGGTCCTGGTGTAGCAGAATTTGAATTCGAAGAAAGGCCATCCGACCCTGTTTTAGTGTTCTGCTGTGACAAAACCGAACCTGGTGCATTCAACTTGCCAGTATTCAGAATGTTTGCAGACCCATTCAACACTGCAGGTCTTGTAATCGACCCATCCTTACACGATGGATTCAAATTTGAAGTATTCGACGTAATCGAACACAGAAAAGTTGTTCTCAACTGTCCTGAAGAAATGTACGACTTGCTTGCATTAATCGGTTCCACCGGAAGATACGTAATCAAAAGAGTATGGAAGAAAAACGGTGAAATCGCAGCTGCAGTAAGTACCGAAAGATTAAACTTAATGGCTGGAGAATACGTCGGTAAAGACGACCCAGTATGTATCGTAAGAGCACAATCTGGTTTCCCTGCTAACGGTGAATGTGTAGATCCATTTGCATTCCCACACATGGTAAGCGGATGGATGAGAGGATCCCACAACGGTCCAATGATGCCGGTTTCAGAAGCAGAAGCAAACCCAATCAGATTCGACGGACCTCCTAGAGTAGTAGGATTAGGTTTCCAAGTGGCTAACGGTGAATTGATCGGACCAGTCGACTTATTCGATGACCCTGCATTCGACCCAACCCGTGAACAAGCTGCTAAAATCGCAACTTACATCAGAAGACACGGTCCATTCGAACCTCACAGATTACCTGCTGAAGAAATGGAATACACTTCACTTCCTGGTGTAATGGAAAAATTAGAATCCAGATTTGAAGACATGGATGATTAGATTTAAAGAGATTTTAAATCTCTTATTTTTTTTACTTTTTTTTAAAATTAGCTTTTATGGGCAGTTATTATTGTAAAGCTACTTGAATTGATGGTTATTATGCAGTCATCAACTTCAACATAATAGTTTTTACCTTCTTTTGTAACGACTGAATTGTCCTGTTTTAATTTTGAAATGCAGTAGCTTACAGGTTCTGCACTGATTTGCAAATTTTTCTGTATTCTCCCAACGCCCATTTCAGTTGTGTGTATTTTATCGATATTTTCCAAAAGTGTCTCTTTTTGCATTTTATCACCCTATTTTTGCATCTCAGTTAATGCTATAATTAGTTATTTATATATTACACTACTATTTAGTATTATGTCATTTTTAAAATTCATTCTTAAAAACCCATTCAGGAGAAAGAACAGTGCCATTCTGGCTATTGTTGGCATTGCAATAGGCATCATTGTCATTGTCGCTCTTGGTGGAATCACAGACGGTTTGGTAAATACCTTTGAAGACACGATTCATGCGGGAGGTGCCGACTTTCAGATTTCGGGAAAGGAAACCGGGGATTCGGCTTATGGTACAAACACCATAGATGCCTCATGGACGGATAAGATTGCAAAGGTTGAAGGCGTAGACTCAGCATATCCGATATATGTTGTCATGACATCGGTCGGTGATGATTACATGAACATCCTTATCGGTATAGATCCTGCAGGAACGTCACTGGCGGACATCTCCATGAAGGAGGGAAGGATTATGGAGGATGGAGAAAACGAAGCCATTCTCGGTGAAATCTATGCCGATGACAACGACTATAAGGTGGGAGATGAAATCAAAATCGACGGCGAGGAATTTAAGGTTGTCGGAATCTATGAAACAGGAGACTCGAACATGGCTGGAGGGGTGTTCACATCAATCTCCAAGGTTGGGGAGCTGATGGATGATGAGGATTCAATCTCAAACATCTATGTCAAGGTCAAGAAAGGTGTCGATGCCCAGGAGGTGGCCGACAGAATCGATGCGAAGTACGGGGATGACATAACAACAGTCACATCCGTAATGGAGATGAGTCAAATGGCCGACATGCTCAACATGCTTCAGGCATCAACTTGGGCAATTTCACTTCTGGCTATTGTTGTGGGCGGTCTTGGAATAATCAATACGATGCTTATGAGCGTATTTGAAAGGACAAGGGAAATTGGTGTTTTAAAGGCAGTCGGATGGTCAAACAAAAGGATTCTTGGAATGATTGTAGGTGAATCATTGGTCATCACAATTGTCTCAGCAATTATCGGTTCTTTAATAGGATTTGCTGCATGCACCTTCTTGGGTCCTCAAATGGGAATCGACCCGCTGTTCACTCCAAAGATATTCATCCAGGCATTTGCCATAGCCATTGCGGTTGGAATCATCGGAGGAGTATATCCTGCAATCAAGGCGGTCAAGCTTCCGCCGACAGAGGCATTGAGGTATGAGTGAGGTGATATTATGAATGCTGTAGAGATAAGCGGATTGTACAAAAGCTATGAGGACGGAAAAATCAAGGCATTGAACGGAATAAACCTCACAATCGCAGAGGGTGAGTTCGTATCAATAATTGGGCCGTCAGGTTCGGGAAAGTCAACATTGCTGAACATGCTGGGTGCACTTGACGTTCCGGATTCAGGTTCCATAACTGTTGCAGGCCAGGATTTGAAATCCTCCAAGAAACTGAACGAGTTCAGGGCCGAAAGCATAGGATTCATTTTCCAGCTGCACAATCTTATTCCAAACATTTCAGTTGTTGAAAACATTGAAATTCCTATGTTTACACAAAAGATGTCATCAAATGAGATGAGGTCAAGGGCACTGAAACTGCTTGATGATGTGGGTCTTAAGGACAAGGCTGACATGAAGCCGAATAAATTGTCAGGTGGTGAGCGCCAGAGGGTGGCCATTGCCCGTGCACTTGCAAATGATCCATCAATTATATTGGCGGATGAACCCACAGGATCACTAGATTCGAAGACAAGTAGCAAAATCCTTAAGCAACTAATCGATTTGCATGAAGATAAGAATGTAACACTGATAATTGTAACTCATGATATGGATGTGGCCAAACTTGCAGACAGAGTTGTCGAAGTTTTGGATGGTGAAATCATTTCAGCCGGCGATGACTCCTTAATCAACAGTAAAATTGATGTTTAGACATCAAATTTTACATCTATTTTTTTATGCACTTTCGATTTTGTCCTTATCGTCAATATATACGATAGTCAAAATAAGCATGACAACATGCAAAGCAAGCAGAATCAATGAGGTCTGGTTGAATGCCACAACTGAAGCGGCATTGTGGTCTATGGCGCCTCCCGCCAAACAGCGACTATGACGACTACGATTGATGATCCGATTGCTGCAAAAATCTGTCTTAGGGTATTGTTTACTGCAGTTCCGTTTTCCACCCTGTCGGACACCATGGTCAGGGTCCATGTTGTTGCAGGCATCAGGGCAAGGCCGGCACCGATTAGACGGATTGCCTGGGTTATGGTTATGAATTCAAAGGAGGAATCCTGTGTATAGAACATCATAGTTGCAAATCCTATTATCAAATTAGTGAAAGAATACTCCGACCTCTTTTAGGTTGGAGATGAATTTCACAAAAAAGACATAGGGTCATTTTTTTTAATCAATATTTTTTGGATATTACTTTTCAAATGCTCTCTCACTTTGTTTATATAATTTGTGTATTCATATATTTTTTTTGTAGTGTTAAAAAATCTTTTAATGGTTTTTTTTATTGGTTATTAGGTGTGTGTTTTATTTATGCCTGAGGTTTTGAGTTGTAAATGTGGTATTAATCCTAATTGGGATTTGAAGATTGCTTTTTGGGATGCTTTTGGAGCTTCACG
>NZ_CAJODJ010000039.1:0-15119 GCF_905233225.1 Methanobrevibacter sp. UBA212 | reverse complement strand
TACAATTATCAAATAAAGAAACAAAACTCAAAAATACAATTTACAACATCTATCGATCAACTCAGATTCAATAAAAAAGAGGATTTCTACAAAGCCAATAATATATTAAAAGTTCATTAAATATAAAATTATTTTATAAACCTTGTTGATTTGAAATTTTTTGATGAAAAAATACTAGTAAAATACATTTTAATCAAAACAAAAATTAACGCCATTACCTAAATTAATAGGACAAATTTAATTAAAAAAGAAAGGAATAAGATGAAGATTATCTTATTCTATTGTAAATGAATGCTCCAATTGTAATAATCACAAATGAAGCTATTATAATTACTGCATTTTCAATTACATTAATCAGGAAACTGCCGACTGATGCCAAGAAGGCTAAAATCGCTTGTATAAATGATATTATTTGATTGATCAAGTCCATAATGAAATCTATTAAGGCCTGCAGCAATCCTAAAAGTTCGGAGATAATTCCCATAATGAAATCTATTAATGTCTGCAGTAATCCTAAAAGTTGCTGTACCAGAGAGATAATTGCGGAGACAAGTCCCATAATGAAATCCACAATTTGGCCAATAAAGTTCATAAGCTGTTGAATGGCAGTTAATATAATGGCAAGTAATTTGAAAAGCCCATCAAGCCCTTCCCACAACGATTGAAGCAACTCTAAAAACTTTCCAATGGCATCAATCAAAGACTGAATTTCCGCCATAACATCTTCAAACAGCTTTGCCAGTTGTTCCAGAGCATTGATAATCATTAGAAAGTCATTGATTAATGAGTCGATAATCGGTTTCCAGGCATCAAAGAGTGAATTGGCAAGGGCAGCCAAATAATCATATAAGTCCTGCAGAAATGTGGAATTTGTTCCATTATCTGGCTGAGCAATAGCTGTGATGTTGGTTTTATTTGTTTTATTGGTAGTGTTTGTTGTATTTGTTAAATTAGTTTGATTTATGTGTTCCTCTTCAATGTTCTTAAATGATACTTTATATGCAAAATAATCTGATTCATTGCCGGATACTGATTTTAAAACTTCAAAATCGAAAACAGCTTCAGTATGGTTGTCTATTTTAACGGCCTCATGGTCGCCTACTTTTTCGTGTGAGGCCGCAACCGCTTCACCGACCTTGCCGCCGGCGGATCCTGTTTTTACCAAATCAGATATTATTTTTGCAATATCTCCTGTTGAATCCAGTTTGTAGCATTCTATTATCGCCAGCTTCAGTGCATTTGAATTGCTGGCCTTTGATGTAGAGACATGTTTGAATTTATCTCCTGAACTTGCAGGATGTTTTGAATAATCTAAAATAAATCCTCTAAATCCATCGCTAAATTTAATGTCATTTCCACTTCCTTTAGCTAAAATATAGTTCTTTTTGGATTTATCGTCCGTTTTATCCTTATCTTTTTTCTTGTTCTTGTCGTCTTTGTCTTTATCGCTCGTTTTGCCATGATCTGTCGTATCGTTATCATCATGGGTGACATTGTCATCATCATCTGTAGCATTGTTATCATCATGTGTGACGTTGTCCGCTACGACAATGCTTATAAAACAAAAGGAAATTACTATAATAAGAATCAATGTAACTATTTTTTTGTTCATATTATGCCTCTATACTAATATTTTATATTATTCATATATATTAAGATTATGCCAATTTCAGCGATTTGAAAAAAGACTGGAAAGTTTGTTCTGTTAATTAGGACTTATACTTTAAATTTTAAATACTATTATCTAAAGATATATATTTATCAAGCAGTTAAGTTATGTGATAAATATGAATTTACGTGAAATCATAATGGACGCTATTAAATATCCTATTAGCGATACTCGAAAATTTTTAATATTCTGTGTTTTAATTATTCTAATGAGCCTATCAACAGTTATTCCGTCATATGGCATTAAGGACGGAACCGTATCCATCATTTTAACCCTTGTGACTTTAATAGTCTCATTTATAGTTTTAGGATACTCAGTTGAGGTCATTAAAGGTGGAACTGAAGGTGAAGCTACACTTCCTGACTTTGATTATGTAAAACACTTTGTCATGGGCGTTAAAGCATTGATTTTAGAGATAATCTATTTCATCATACCTGCAATCCTTGTCATAATTGTCGCATCCGCAACAGGACTGTTTTCCTCATTCACTAAAATCGTATATATCAGCATTGATGCCATGGCCAATAACACAAGCAATTTGACCAAAATAATGGCTGCAGTTCCCCAATCAACAATGAACACATTCACCAATTCATTGACAATTACTTTAATTGTTGCAATTATCCTATTTATCATATTTTCATTGATGTCATTTACAGGACTAGTCAGATTTGCAAAAACAGGAAGCGGAACCGAAGGTCTGAGATTCAGGGAAATATTAAAGGACATGTCAAAAATCGGCTTTTTAAAAATTATAGTCACATTGATTGTAATTTATATAATTGCATTGGCTTTGTCATTTGTCATCGGACTGATAGGATTGATTCCATACATCGGCGTTTTCATAAGCATTTTTGTTGGAGTGCCGTTTATAATATTGTTTTTATACAGAGCTATCGGTTTATTGTATGCTGAGGCATGATAATTAAACCATTTTTTCTTTTTTTTAATTAAAATTGTCCTAATCAATATTCATTCAATGTACAACTTTCAATTCGGCAATTTCCATGTTTCATTTGTGGCATTCAATCAGACATCACTGATTCTGCTTATTTTACATATTGTCATGCTTATTATGACTGTTCTCATTATCGGCACAGGGATAAGATTAAAATTTAGAATTGGACTCCTAAAATCACATTAAACAATTAAATAATTTATAATATATCTTGTTAATTTTACATAATTATAAATAATCAAATCAATAAATATCAAATCATAACACATTTTTAAAAGAATAATGAGTACAACATAAACTATTAACGAAAGTGAAAAAATGAACAAAACATCCCAATGGAATTCAGTGTTTACATTCGTATTGGCCATGATAGGCCTGACTATAGGAATAGGCAATATCTGGCGATTTAGTTACGTGCTGTATTCCAATGGAGGCGGCTCATTTTTCGTACCTTATACCATCGCAATTTTAGTCATGGGAATTCCATTTTTAATTTTAGAGTATGGGTTGGGATTCAGTTTCAAGAAAAGTTTTTCCAATTTAATGCACAGCATTCGTCCGGAATTTGAAATTATAGCTTGGATGCTGGTTTTATTGGTGTTTATTGTTGTAATCTACTACATGATCATCTTAGGTTGGGACCTTGCATATCTGTTAAACAGTTTTAATTTCGGATGGGGAAATGACCCCGCCTCATTTTTTACAAACTATGTCGGGGGAAGTTCAAGCTCATCACTTACAACAATAATATTTCCTACGCTGATCTGTACATTAATATTATGGGGAGTCTTTTGGATAGTGTCCGTTAAGGATGTGGACAAGGGAATCGGTAAAATATCAACCGTATTGATTCCAATATTATTTACCATCATGATTTTTGTTTTCATTTATGCATTCACATTGCCTGGTTTTAATGTTGGAATAACCACATTGCTTACTCCAAACTGGTCGGCACTTTTAGACATACATGTTTGGCTTGCGGCCTTTGGACAAATAATATTCTCCTTAAGCATTGGTCAGGCAATGGTATATACATATGCAAGCTATCTGCCAAGAAATACAAAATTAACTGATGAAGTGCTGATTGTTGTCATTACAAACTCAATATATGAGATTTTCATAGCTTTTGGAGTATTTTCAATACTTGGGTATATGTCAATGCACTCTTCAATACCTATGAATGAACTAATCAGTCAGGGTACAGGACTAATATTTATTGTATTCCCACAGATATTCAATACAATGGGAATGATGGGACATGTTATTGCCCCATTACTGTTCCTATCCATATTGTTTGCAGGGCTGACATCTTCTTTTGCACTCTTTGAACCTTTGCTTTCATCTTTATGCGACAAGTTTGGATGGAGCAGGAAAAAAGGAGTTACAATTCTTACAATTGTTGCATGCATAGGCACAGTTATTTTTTCAACAGGAATAAGCAGTTATCTAGTTGAAATCGTGGACGGTTTTGTAAATAATTTTGGAATATTGATTCTGATTGGAGTTCAGGCCATAATATTCGGATGGTTCTATGGTGTTGAAAAGGTTATTCCTGTGCTTAATGAATTTTCAACTTTTAAGGTTGGAAAGACATGGGTTTTTACATTGAAATATTTATTGCCTATTATAATAATCGGGGTTTGGGTATTTGGAATTGCAGACCTGTTCCTTGATCAAAACCCGCTTGAATTGGCAGCGTATGCAATCATCACAATTATTGTTGTTGGGCTTTCAGTGGCATTTACAAAATTGAAGCCTAAAAATTCATGATGAAAATCATCACACAGAGGGAACATATTTTCACCTCACTTTCCAACAAGAAACGATTAATATAAGCTACAGTTACATTTATTCTTTTAATTTAATGTAAGAATTATTGCATTATCTTTAACATTATGCACATCAGCATGATTTTGAACTGGAACATCAATACCAAACAAAATTGAAATTAAATTTTATGCTTTTTTTGAGATTTATGCGTTGGTTTGAATGTATTAAAAATTAAAAAAATGTTATACATATCTTCTGAATATATATGCGAGAATCGATCCTGCAAGATTCTGCCAAACCGAATAGAGAGCTCCTGGAACCGTAGCCTGGGACAAATTCGGAAAATGAGTCTTTGCAAGGCTTGTAGATAATCCCGAATTTTGAAAAGCCAACTCGATTGCAACAGTTACAATCTGCTTTTTATCCATACCCGCCAGATAGCCAACTCCAAATCCGAGTATCATCGCAAGGAAATATTGTAAAACAATTACAATAATTATTATTGCTGAAGATGTCAATATTGCCTCTTTGTTGGCACCAATTACGCCTGCAACGATAAGACAAATCACAATTGATGAAACAGCAGGCAGATAATCCTTTAGCTTTTCACAGAAATCAGGGAATATGTAATTTAATATCAAACCCAAAACAATAGGAATGATTACGATTTCAATTATGGAAACGAACATGTCGACAGGATTGAAATGAATCTGATTTCCTATTAAAAGCAGAGTTATCCATGGAGTCAAAATCGGTGAAATCACAGTGGACACCGAGGTCAGGGAAACTGACAATGCCACATCCCCTTTTGAAAGAAATGTGATTACATCAGAGGCGGTCCCTCCGGGCACGGTTCCAACCAGGACAAGGCCAACCGTTAAAGCATCATCTAAACAAAAAATCTTTGCAATGGCTAATGCGATAAGGGGCATGATAATATATTGTGCGGAAATACCAACACCAATCTCTTTTGGATTTTTAAATACATTGATGAAGTCATCTGCCTTCAAAGTGGTTCCCATTGTAAAAAGAACTATACTTAAAAGCAAATTCAATACATTTATGCCATTATAGTTACTTAAAACCCATTGAAATGATTTAGGATAAACTAAAGAAACCGCAACGGCCAATATGATTATTATGAAATAATATTTTTCAATTAATTTAAAAATCCTTTTCATGATTAAGTATTAGATTTTAACTATTAAAAAAATTATCATTAATGATTAACCTGACACTACGGACACATTTCCCTCAAATGTGCATCCCTTATACTTGTCATGGCCTGCAAATGTAAAGTTACCATAGTAATTGTCTTTTCCGGCATTAGGCAGATATTGTGCATGATCTATTGTGAACTCGCCATTCTCATTTGTTGTGACATCAACAAGGGTCCCCATTTCATGACCTGGCTTGTGGAATGTTATTGTCTGGTTTGCCACACCCATACCGTAAGCGTCAACCAGCATTCCTGAAAATGAGCTGTTTTCAGCAACTTCAGTTTCGTTAATCATTATGAATGTTGCCACATCATTGTTGAATTGAAACCAGAACACTCCAATGCAGATTACAAAAGCAACCAACAATATTATCAGATAATAGCTTTTCATTTCCATTTAATCACCATGATAATATATTTGAAAAACAATAAAATAAAGTTTACTTAAACTTTGACTGGACCTTTTCGCTTTCAAGTTCCCTGATTGCACCACGGGCAACCCATTTGCTTGCCTTATTGTCAATTTCCAGTATTTCATAAGCAAGATCCAAAGCTTTTCGGTTGTTTTCCAAATCAATCTTTCCGATTTGCCTTATTGCCCAGTTGATCGATTTTTTAACGAAATTGCGATTGTCCTTAGATGCCTCTTTAATCACGTCAAAATATATTTCAAAATCAGATTCCTTTTCATGGACTGCCAAAACGGCTATCAGGCTAAATGCCGTCCTTTTGACAAACTCCTCATCGGAATCACACCAGATGAAAATGTTTTCACGTGCTTCGGGAATGAATCTCAACAGATTAATGCATGCCTGGTCTACCAGGTCCCATGAATAGAACGTATTGACCCAATCGTTCAATTGTTCGGAGGATACCTTTTCGCTCTCCTCCACTAATGTAGCCATCAAATAAGTCTCATGATATCCATGATCCCAAAGTTTCAATGCCAAATCATGGTTTTTTCCGCATTGCTTGGCGACTTTTCTAATCTGGGGAAGCCTCAATCCATAGCTTTTGACATACCGAATGCCAAATTTTTTCATGTTTTGTGCAAAATCAACATCGGACAATCTTTCAAATTCCCGAATGATTTGGTCAAATTCCATTTCAATCATTTGAAATTGCTTCACGGACCTTGTCAACTGCAATCTGTTTTTTTGCGGGATATGCGGCAATCTTTACCTTGAGATGAATTGCATCGCCCTTATCCAAAATAGTCCAGATTTCATCAAGAGCGTCTTTTTTATCGAATCTTAAAAACCAGTTACCCTTTTCATCGATCTTGCGCTCTAAATCATCATTCAGTTTTTCCAAATCAGTCCACTCTATGAGTGTGTTAAAAAAAGTCTTTGTGTATCTCTTTTTGGATACGACACCAGACAAGATTATAATCTTATCTTCAAGTAATCCTTCAGCTTCCTCCGCTTCGATTTCAGCTTCAGGCAAAATATTTAAAATAGCTTGAGAAATTTCATCGACGCTTTCATTTTCATAAACGAAAGCCCTGAATTTAATATTATGAATCATTTGAATCAAAAAAGGAAAAGAAGAATTATAATTTTCTTCTTCTAGCTTGTTCAGAGCCTTTTCCTTTAGATTTGATTCCACGTCCTTTGTTACCAGCACTAGTTAAGCCTCTGAGAGCTCTGTTAGTGTGTTTTTTGGAGCAAATCCAATTGATTTTTTTATCGTTAACGATAGAAGGACTAAGTGGATCTACTAAAATTACTTCGTAATATTTATGTTTTCCTGTAGACCATACCCAGTAGGAGTTCAATACTTCTAAGTTAGGGTATTTTTTAGCTACACGTTCTTCAGCAATTCTTTGAATGGATTTTGCTTGGGTAATTTTGTTTACACCCATTCTTTTAGGTTTACGACCATTGAAACGACGGGTTTTTCTTCTTCCACCACGTCTTACTCTGGTTCTTACTAAAACGAAACCTTTTTTAGCTCTGTAACCTAAACTTCTAGCTCTGTCGAGTCTGGTAGGTCTTTCAATTCTTTGAACTGCTTTTTGCTTTCTCCATTTAGGAGCTCTTTCCCACATGAGTTCACGTACGTAGGACTCATCCGGGTTTTTCCATGCGTCTCTAATATATTTATACATAAATTAACACCTTTTTGTTCAGCCACGAAGGCCACATCCATATGGGAACTTATCCCAAAAAAAGTAATTAATACTGCTAAAAAATAACAGTAATAAACTATTTGTTTTATGTATTTATAAATGTATCGTAAAAATAGATTATTCAAAGAGAAAAATTAGGAAATATTTTAAAAGGAAGATGAGCCGGAAGTGAAATCCTGCCTTGTTAATCATGAATCTATTCTCTTTTATAAACTGCGTAAGCGCCTAAAACAGCACCAACCGCAAATAATGCTAAAATTGGGTTACCTGTTTCTAACATTTTATGGGAGGAAGTTGCATTAGCAGTCATGTTTTGTGCTACTGTATCAGCAGTTTCATTTACAGGTGCGTCAGCAGTTGTATTTGCTGGTTCTCCTGCAGCATGTTCTGAAGTTTCATTGTATTGGCTGCCAGCATAACCACCTTGATCATCTACATCGTATTGGCTGCCAGCATATCCGCCTTGATCATCCTGATTGTATTGGCTACCGGCCCAACCTCCATTGTCATCAGCCTGACCAACTACATCATTTCCACTGCCTCCATCCACATCGGCCTGACCAACTACATCATTTCCACTGCCTCCATCCACATCAGCTGCACAAACTGTGGCAGCAGATGCAATTACACAAAATACAAGTAAAGCTAATAATTTTTTTGAAATATCCATGATATCACCCATTAATAGTTTGATAGGTGCAGTGTTAATCACATTAACACTTCTGGGCACAGGTAATTGTATGAACAATACCATATATAAATGTTTTCGAATGTAAGTACTCACTTGCATCTTAAAATTGATAAAAAAAGAATAAATATTGTTATTTTATGAAATAAAGAAATTTAAAATAAAATAAGGTAAAAAAAATGAGTTATAAAGAAAAAAAATAAAAAAAATTAACCCGATACCATCACAAGCTCACCGGTAGTCGGGTCCTGATATACCTTTCCAACTTCGCTGTATCCGCTGTCTTCAAGCCCTCCGGCATCAGAATAGTTCTGTGTAAACGTATCTGCTGTTGAAACGTCCTGGGTAGATTGTGATTGAGTAATCATATCGGGATTTGCAGACAGTGCCATTATTGCAAAAATCAAAAATCCCAATGCCAGAACAAGCATTGCATCCGAAAGGTTGTTTAACCCTCCCATAGGGTCGTCATCAACAGAATCTGAAATTCTTCTTCTTTTCCTAAGCATAATATCACCATTTGTTTATGGTTTCAAGTTCCGCTTCAGCAACGGTTTCCATATCAATCAGCTCTGTTTCATACCACTGCTTTTTGTATTTTGAAACGAAAAATGCAACGGCACCTGCAGACAATCCGGTAACTGTTGTATCGAAAGCTATGGTCAGGGACTGTGCAAGTGTTGCAATGTCTCCGGTACCAAGAGCAGCCAGACCTGGGCCCAATGGAATTAATGTACCTAAAAGACCCAATATAGGACCTACACGCACAATAATGTCTGTCTTGTTGGTCTTTTTAATAAGCCTTGTTTCCTCTGCTGAAATCAGTTCGCTTGCAAGAGCCTTTCTGGCCTCCGGTCCGATATCATGATTATCTGCAATCCTTGTCAGGACCTCCTTTTGATAATCGAACAGATTGCTGTTTTTGATTTCCTCTTTCATTTGGCCGACATTGGCTGAAAATGAAACTCGTCTTACCAAATCCTCCAAATCCTTTGATGTGATTGGTTTTCTTGAAATATATTCATTAATCAAACCTCCAAAAGCAAGAATGACGATGACCACAACAATTATGATTAAAATCACAACAGGTGTCAGCAGGCTTTCGGAAATTATATGAATCAATGATGTTAACGTTTCGGTTCCCTGAAGTATCATGAATTTCCCCCTTTTCCATCATTTATAAGTACGCCTACAACCAGAACAACAATAATTCCTATTATAACATAGATCAGCTGGTATGTTGGAGTCAAAATCAAAAATGAGCTGAACATTGTGTAATCTAGATTTAAAGTGGAATTATAGGTCAATGCGAAAATAAACATCAGTACCGCAAACAGGGACATGTATTCCCCTACAATTACGGGATATTTCCTTTTTGCATGATGCAATAATTTTGTAAGCTGATAAACAATAAATAACACAATAAAAACTAATAAAGAATACAATAACATAGTGAAAATGTCCATAGACGCTTGAGATGCAAATAAGACCATTGAAATTAAGAATGCAATTAGCATTACATACAATGATGCCTTAAAGTTACCTTTTTTCACGTAATATATCATTGAAACAACGATTATTGCGGCAATTATCAGAAAAATGTAACTGAAATTATCCAAAAGGAATGCCAATTGTGCATTCAGATAGCCTGAGACATATATCAGCAAAAAAGAGATGACAAGAGATATTACTGAAACAAATATCAATTTAACGTTATTGAACTTATAGTTACCAAGCATTAAAGCAATGTTGGCCGTGAACAATACCAACAGCAATAACAGATATCCTCCAATCAAATCCATTTTTTAACCTTATCCATATTCTTTATCTAATTAAATATTAAACAACATGAATATATAAACATATCGTAATGAATAATTTAAAAATAATTTAATGAGCCATATATATTTAATTTAGATAAATAACAGATTAAAATCAGTTTAAATTAAATTAAAGAAAAAATTTTGATTAAAAATAAAAAAAATAAAAAAATAACGATGAATAAAAATGTCAAAGTTATTCTTCAATTATTTCGTAATAAGACCCTTCAGCACAGGATTTGCAGACCGGTTTTCCACCTATCAACTTATGCCTGCCATCAGATACCTTTTCACCGCAAACTGAACAGAATGCAGTGGTATAAGGTTTTCCAGGCATGTCTCCAGGACCCAATTCTATTCTTACCTTGTCGACTTTGAATAATTCTTCAGGTGGAGTCCTTCTGAAACGTGCAATCATTTCCTCCTTGGTTTCCTCATCCTTGAATTTTTTGTTTGCATCGGCATCTGTTATTCTTAAGGCCTCTCCAGTGTCCTGGTTGTAGAATGTTGCTGCGAACTTGCCGTAATACATTTGCTTCAAGGTCCTTTTGCCCATTGAACATCCTGTAACTGACTGAACTGCATCAGACATGCATCTGTCTATTTCCAAAAATACTATTAGATTCTTATGCCTTTCATTTAAAGGCATTCCAAGCAGTTCTAATCCATACATAGCCAGTTTTGTTCCGATAGCAATTCCCCCACAGACATGACCATGGAAATTGGCCGCCTTTGTCAATTGTTCATCATAGTCTTGTTCATTCATAATATCACCTTATAAATCTAGTTTTAAATTTGTTTTCATTGGTACACAAACTTTTCGTTTATTGTCCAATTCAATAAGTTTTACATCAATCGAATAAGCTTTACGTAAATTCTCTTCCGTTACAACACTTTCAGGAGTTCCAAAATCAATGAATTTCCTATCCTTCATTATGGCAACTTTCGTTGAGCTTAAGAATGCATGATCCGGAAAGTGGGAAGACATTATAATAGACAATCCTGATTTGGCCAGATTGTCAATGATTTCCAATAATTTGATTTGATTTCCAAAGTCCAGGTGTGATGTCGGCTCATCCAGTATCAATATGTCCGGCTTCTGGCACAGCACCCTTGCAAGGAACACAAGCTGTCTTTCCCCACCGCTCAAATTGGTATATTCCTTATCCTTCAAATCTTCAATTCCTAGAGTCTTTAAGGCATCAAGAGCGATTTTTTTGTCCTCCGCCTTAGGAGAATCGGTTAAATTGAGATAAGGTGCCCTTCCCATCAAAACTACATCGAATACCTTGAATGGAAATGACGGAACATGAGCCTGTGGAATATAACCTATATGCTTTGAAATCTGTTTAAATGACAATTTTTTGATGTTTTCACCATTGATGAGAATTTCTCCGGAATTTATGTCATGAAGACCATTTAGGCATTTTATCAGCGTGGTTTTTCCAGTTCCATTTGGCCCCAGAATACATAATACATCCCCCTTTTGGATGGAAAAGCTGATATCTGAAAATATTTCCTCACCGTCATAGTCAAATGAAATATTTTTCACTTGAAACAAACTGTTATCTACGCCCATTCTGAATAACCTCTCTTAAGCAAGTATAGGAAAATCGGAACACCAATTATTGCTGTAAGTATTCCTATCGGAATTTCAATGGAAATTACTGCACGGGATATGTTATCAATCAAAAGCAAAAAGCTGGCACCTAAGCTCAGGGATGCTGGAAGCAGTATCCTATTGTCAGGTCCTACAATCATACGGGCCATATGGGGAATAATCAAACCAATCCAGCCGACTATTCCACTTATGGAAACCGCAGCGGAAGTCAATAATGTACAACCTGCAATAATCAGCAGCCTTAATCTTGAAGGGTTTAAACCTAATGACTGCGCCTCTTCATCTCCCATAGCAAGCAGGTTCATATGCCATCTCAAAGCGAGCAATACCACAAGCCCGATTATCACAGGTATTAAAATCATGATCAGCTTATCGGCATTGATGGAAGCAAGTGACCCCATCAGCCAATAGACGATTTCAGGCAGTTTATCGTCAGGGTCTGCAATGAACTTAATGGCTGAAATCAGTGCATTGAAAAATGCCGATATTGCAACTCCTGACAATACAAGAACAAGTATTCCTCCTGCCTTATAGGTTTTTGATATTAAATAAGTGGCTGAAACTGATATCAAACCAAAAATGAAAGCAAATATCTGGGTTATGATATTGGCACCACTGATTAGAATGGCAAGAGCAGCTCCAAAGCCCGCACCGTTGGACACACCCAAAAGGTCAGAGGACACAAGAGGGTTTTTGAATATTGACTGAAATGCCGCCCCAGAAATTGCAAGGCAAGCGCCAACTACAATCGCCCCAATGATTCTTGGAAGCCTTATTTCAAATACGATTGTGGTTATTGTGGGATTTACCTCCAATTGCGGAAAAATAGGGCACAATATTGTATTGACCACATCAATCGGACTGATCGGATATCTTCCAAGCAGGAATGAAGCGAAAAATAAAACTATTGGAAAAAAGATTAAAAGTAGAATACTTATAATCTCTTTTGTCTCTTTATCCATACATATCACTATAGATTTGATTCCTTAAGTCCTGAATCCAATAGAATTTGTTTTGCCTGATCATCACTCAAATCATAATGATAGAAATTGCCGTAGAAGTCCTTGGTTGCATCGACCATGTTGATATCCTTATAGTCATCAGGATAAAGTATCTTTGCAGTCCATGGAACGCCGATAATCATGTTTGCCCCAACCGGCCTGTCGAACCATTTGAATGGAGATTGCGGAGACAGGTAAACTTCTTTGTTCTTGACTGCATCAAGTTTTCCCCAATTGGAGTCTGAATATACCTTTGAATAGAACTCCGGATCGTTTGTAACGATTTTGTCAGGGTTCCAGCTCATAACCTGTTCAATAGATACCTGAACACCATTAGTGGTGTTTCCCTGTGCAACTGAATCGGCCACGTTTGTTCCTCCAACCAAATCAATCAATTGGCCGTGAGTTGAATGTGAAGGAGTTGTCTGGAGTCCGTCATCACCTTGAGCATAATAAACCTTGACTTTCTTTGAATCTGACAGTTTAGATGACCTGTCATGTACAATATCCAAGTATTTCTGGTTGAAATCATTCAATTGCTTTGCCTTGTCCTGGGCTCCTACAATTTCGCCCATAAATGTAATGGATTCGCCGACCTTTTCGACATTTGTAGTGTCCTTAACTGCAATAACAGGTATTTTTCCGAACTTTTCCTGCCTTTCTTTGACTGTTGATGCATCACCGTCACCGCCCTCATCAATGGATTCTATGACAATGTCCGGCTCTGAAGCGATGAATTCCTCATAGCTGCCGTCCTGTGTTCCGTACCATCCGCCTACAACCGGATAGTTTTGATATTGACTTGGAACATATTTCATTTCGTCATCTGTCCATTGGAAGTTTACAGCCTTTACTTTGTCAGGTGCAATCATGTACAACACTGTAGTCATCGGAGGACTTGTTGCGACAACATTTCTGACCGAAGCAGGGATTTCCATATCTCTTCCAATCATATCTGTCACATTTTTAGAACCTGCAGTTTCAACGGTCGAAGGTGTTAAGAACATGTGAGTAGCGACTCCCGCTACCGCCAAAACAACCACTAATAGCAATATTACTTTAATTTTCTTTTCCATATATTAAACCCCAAAATATAGTTATCGATAAGAATATATATTCATGAAGTTATTTAATAAGTTTTCTAAAATATCGAAAGTATTTATATACTAATTTGTTTAATTATATAAATTAAAAAAAATAGTTTGAAAGATAATTATATGAAATAAAAATAGATTATAAATTAAAAAATGGATTTTAAAAGAAAAATATCGTTATAAAATTATTTACAATAACCTTTTCATAGCTTCTTCAAATTTATATGCGATTACTTCGAGCCATAGGATTTTACATATTGACAGGCATTGCCTGCAATCTCATCATACCCTCCCCCATCCAAAATCCATTGGACACTACCCAAAATTTCAGAAGATTCCTGATATACCCTAACTGTAAAAAACAGAGTTGCATAGTCCAGTTCCCTGGTTTGATGGTCATTCTGCCACCTTCCAGAAGAAATGCTGCCGGTGAGGATTTATCTCCAGCTAATCAAACTGGGAACAACTGAAATATTTAGGGAGCAATATTTATTAAAAATTAAATATATAACTTTCTTCATGAAAATGCCCGAAACCTTAGATTCCAAATTATTGGCTCCCTGCGGGATTAACTGCATCAGTTGCGAGAGATATCAAAATCCGTGTGCAGGCTGTTTGATTAGTGATGACGGTAAAAATAAGGCCAGTCTGAAGTGCAAGATTAAAGTCTGCTTTGACAAAAAGAATTTCAGCTATTGCGGACGCTGCAGTGAGTTTCCATGCCCATTGCTTAAGAAACACTCCAAAAAATATGTCAAAAGGCACAATCTGAATACCTTGGAGAGTGCCAAAAGGATCAAGACCATGGGCATCGGACGCATGATGGCGGAGGACCGTGAAAAGTGGACATGTCCCGAATGTGGAGGCATTGTGAAATTCCAGACTGGAACCTGTTCAGAGTGCGGATTTCAAAATGATTAAATGAATTTTTTGATTAATCATTTATATATTAAATTCAACAACTATTGATTTAATCAATACATTTGTTAATTTAAGAAAACTTATTTTGAAAAAGAGCTTTAAGAAATTGGTACAGTTATATTAAAAAAGAGGGTGGGACACGAACTCACTAATTTTTAAATTTTTTTTATTTATTTTTCCTTTAATTTTATATACTATGAAGTACAATCTATTATTATAGATATAAA
>NZ_CAJODJ010000038.1:0-15921 GCF_905233225.1 Methanobrevibacter sp. UBA212 | reverse complement strand
CTATGATGATGTTTTAATAACATATGAGGTTGTTAATGCTTCAGATGTCCATGTGGTTATTCGCGATTTGGCTACTGGTGATGTTAAATATAATTTCACTTCATTGAATACTACAATTTCTGGTTTGTATTTTGACAGTGGTCGTTATAACATTACACTTTCTGTTGAAGAATCTGAGAGTACCAGTTACAGCAGTGATTCTAAAGTGTTCAATGTTTTAAAGATTGGTTCTTCAATTGTTGTTGAGGGTTTGGATGATTATGTTTATGGTGATGATGTAGAGGTTGATGTTGTTGTTGATAACCGTACAACTGTTGTTGTTGAAATTAGGGATAAAACAGGTAAAATAGTTTTCAATGAAATCATTGAAAGGGATTATCTGCCAATGCCTGATTTGTCTGCCGGTGAATATGTTTTATTTGCAAGTAATGTGGCAAATGATAATGTTGCCGGAAGCAATTATACAAAAGCATTCGCAATATCTAAGGCAAATTCCTCAATTGATATTTTGTCTTTTGATGAAAATCTTCCATGGGGTTATTATTTCGATGTGGAATTTGATGGGGATAATCTTACAGATGTTTACGTTATTGTTCGTGACAGTAACGGTAATGAAATTTCCGGTGGAAATTTAACTAATGATTATGCTTATTTCCTATATAGGTTAGGTAATTTAACTCTTGGCGATTATTCAATTGAGATTATTAATCCTGGTGATGAGAACATCACTGGCTGTAGTGTTTTAATGAATTTCAATATATTTAAAGACAATTCTACTGTCTATATTGAGGATGTTGCTTCTGTTTATGTTGGTGATGATGTATTAATTGAGTATTATGTTTCTGTCCCTGGAATAATTTATGTTGTTGTTAGGGATTCATTGGGAAATATTGTTTATCATGAAGATAATGCGAATATTTTCAATGTTACTGTTTCCGGTTTGCCTGCAGGTGACTATATTGTCAATGTGACTAATTTGGAAACTGAAAACGTGTTTGGAAATTATTCTGTAAGTAATTTTACTGTTTTCAAATATGATTCTGAGACCATATTGCATGATGTCAGTGATGTTGTCTATGGTGATAATGTTTTAATTGGTTTTGAAGTGGAAAATCCTACTGTTGTAAATGTTAAGATAACTGATGCGAACGGTAATATCGTTTATGATGAAAATGAAACAGATTACGGTGTTTTGATTACTGATTTGGATGCAGGAGATTATGTTGTTAATGTCACCAATATTGAGTCACCTGCTGTGATTGGAAGCAGTGATTCCAAATCATTCAGGGTCTTGAAGGCATCAATTGTTCTGACAGTTTCAGTTGATGATTCTGTTTATGGGGAATTATCCATTGTTAATGTGGGTTCTGATGTTGATGGTAACTACACTGTAAATATAGGTGATAAAGAATTGGTTGTTAATGTTGTTAATGGCAGTGGAAGTGCAAGTATCTTTTTAGAAATTGGAGATTACAGTACTGTTACCTCTTATGATCCTTATAATTATGAGCCTAATATTACAGAGGCCAGGTTCAGTGTTTTACGTAATTCCGAGTATGATTTCATTGTGGACATGGTTGATAAGACTGTATTTTTCAGTCTTCCTATGTACGCAACAGGTAATGTGACTCTCAGAATTGCTAATAAAACATATGTTGTGGGTCTGATTAACGGTTCCGCCAACATCACTGTTCCTGAATTGGCTGAGGGCTCAAACAATGTGCAGATTAATTACACTGGAGACAGTCATTTCGTGGGAAGAAGTTTTTCAACCAACTTTACTGTCGACACAAGGATAGCTGCTTCTGACATGACTTGCGCTTATAACAGCAACCTTTCTTATCTGGTCAAAATCCTTGATAATAATGGAAATCCATTGAAAGGTAAAAACGTGAGTTTAACTGTAAACAAAAAGACATATTCCCTCATCACTGATGACAATGGTGTTGTTAGCCTTAAGGTTGATTTGCCTGTTGGAACATATGCAATAACAATCACTGCTTTGGATTGTGGCAAAACAGTTACAAAGACTCTTAATGTTGTCAAAAGGTTCACTGATAATAAGAATGTTGTGAAATATTACAACAGTAACTTTAACTACAAATTCAGAGTTATTGGTGATGATGGTAATGCTGTTGGTCAGGGAGTAATCGTATCTGTTAAAATAGGTAAAAAGACCTACAATCTCAAAACAGACAGTAATGGTTACATCACAATAAAACTGACCAAAGCTTACGTTCCTAAAACATATACGTTAACAGCAACTTACAAGGGATACACCATTAAGAACACAATCAAGGTAAAACAAGTGCTTTCAGCTAAGAATTTAAAGGTCAAAAAGTCTGCTAAAAAGCTTGTCCTGACTGCCAAACTCAAACAAGGCAAAAAGGCTCTTAAAAACAAGAAGATAATATTCAAATTTAAAGGTAAAAAATACAAGGCCAAAACCAATAAGAAAGGCATTGCAAAGGTTACCATTAAGAAAAATATTATCAAAAAGCTTAAAGTAGGTAAAAAATACAAATTTGCCGTTACTTACTTGAAAGACACAATTAAAAGAAATGTAAAAGTTAAACGTTAGGGAATCCATTCCCTAATATTTTTTTTTTTAAAAATTTGCAGAAATCTAAGATTTTGTAATAAATATTATTAATAATGAAGATTATACTATTTTATATAGCATATATCATATGTTATTTTATAAAAAAATTTAATAAAGTGATAATCATGAGAAAAGGAATAGCAATATTAGTCGCATTAGCTGTATTTTGTATTGCAGTTGGTGTCGTAAGTGCTGAAGAATGGTCCTTCTCATCTTCAAGTGCAAGCAGCACAGATGGGGGATCCATTGAAGTCAACAATAACGAAGTAAAAATTCAAGATGAAACATTTAAAATTCCAGATGGCTACAAAGAAGATCAAGATGCAAGAATTCTTGCTCAAACAACCGATGATGGTAAGAATGCAAAAATATCCTCTTGTCATTTCGAAAATGGAGATAAAGCTATTACCATTAAAGTAATCTTCTCAGAAGCAGGAATAACTAATGTTACTGGACCACAAGGTTCAAAAGATGCTACCATTGGTGGACAAGCTGGATTTTTAACACAAGAAAAAGATGGAGTCCTTTTTGACTACAATAAGGATGACAAATTAATTGAAATTTCAGCTCCTACCCAAGAAGATCTTGAAGCTTTGTTTAAATAAATCCATTTCGATTTAAGCTCTTTGGTTCATTTGACCGGAGAGTTTAAACCTATTTTTTTTAATTTTATTAATTTTATCCATATTTTTTAGTATTTTAACTGTTGAGTTCTTATCTCTTTTTATAATGAATCAGTTGAGGATGTTTGCAGTTTAAATGGGGTTCTGGCCGTCACATGCGAATTTGTGCCTCCATTTGCCAATATCGATAGAAAACGGTTGGGGTCATATGCCCAAATTGTGAGTTTTTTGTAGTGTTCCGGAATCTTAATTTTATGAATGATTTTTAGAAATTTTTATATATGTTCTTAATATACTAATATATAATTTAGAATTTGTGGGGGAATATATATTAAACCAAAGATTTTTTTAATCTTTTTGCTACTCTTTGTTTTCATCGGTTTATCATGTGTCAGTGCACAGGATAATCAAACTGATGATTCAAATATGGGCGAATCTTTAATTGATGAAGATTTGAGTTTAGATGTAAATGAAGGCGATTTTTCGCAATTGAATGATACCATTTATAGTTCAGACAATTTTTTAAGGCTTGAAAAGGATTATGTTTACAATTCTGCAAAAGATGAGAATTTTAGTTTGGGAATTGTAATTGAAAAGGATAATTTTGTAATTGAATAGGTCCATGTCTTTGCCGGGTGCATATTTTTTGAGGGTATTAGTTTTCAAATGCTCTCTCATTAACCTTTTAAATATAGACATTCTATTTTTAATTAAGGTGATTGAAATGTCGTCCTATAAGGGTCATTCAATATTTGCAGTTCTACTTTCGTTGATGTTTTTTCACAATCCTCTAACAATTGCTTTAACATTAATCGGTGCAAATATTCCGGATTTTGACCATGAGTTCAAACAGGAAAACGTTTATAGGATGATTATTTTAGGATTGATTGTGTTCATTTCACTTTATATCCTTAAATTACCTTATTATATCGGTTTGATTATTGTTTTTTTAGCCGCAACATTTTATTTTTCCGAACATCGAAGTTTTACGCATTCCATTTTTGGTGTTTTGACATTGGCTTCAGCCGTCAGCCTGATATTGATTTGGGCGTTTCAGCTAATCACGGTTTTAACTGTTTTGGAAAATCATTATATGGTAATGGCAATTCTAATCGCTCTTTTAAGCTTTCTGTTTTTAAACAAGAAAGTTCTGATGGTTTTTCTGCCCTTGTTTTTCATCAGCCTATTTATAGTGCCTGCAGCGGAAATCAGCTATATTGAAATTGTTTTGGCATTGTTTTTAGGGTTGTTTTCACATATCATATTGGATGCATTCACTCCGGCCGGAATTAAGATATTCGCTCCATTGTCCTCTAAGAAAGTTCACAGGAATTTTGGGCTTAGCATGATACTGTTATTGGCGGTTCTCTCAATCCTGTACCATATTCCAATTCTCTTTGAATTGTATGGCCATTATATTTTAGCCACCTAGAAATTGCCGCAGACAAAGAACAGTCCTGAATTTTTAATCCACAGGCAGAATCTTGAAACTATATACAGTATTGGAAGTTCTATCAGTGGGCCGATTACAAGTGCCATCGCTATAAGTTCATGGCTTGGAAATGAATTGATTGCTATTGCCAAAGCTAACGGGGAATTTCGGGCCAGTGTTGTCATGGTTAGGCTTGCATACTCAGGATATGTAAAGTTAATTTTTTCTGATAATAATAAATCAATTATTGCATTGGCAGTGAAAAATATGATTAGAGGAATGAATATTTTCACAATTGATTCCAGATTGCTGTATAGGAGTTTTCCCTGGCTTGCAAAGATGCAGAACACGGCTAATGATAAAAACCAGATCTGCAGACTTCCGAATGAATTTATCACCTTGTCCCTCACTTTGTCTTTTAAAATGAATTTGACAATTTGTGATGCGATGAATGGTATCACGATAACGATTAGCAGTGAATATGCAAGCTGCGGATAATCCAGGCTGATTCCGTTTGAAAAAAATAGTATAAGGTAAATCGGAAGCAGTACAATCTGTAGGATTAGGTTAATAGGAAGTATGGACAGGCTCAGTGTCAGGTTTCCTTTCGCAAGTTTTGTAAACACCAGATACCAGTCTGTACATGGAGTCAGTATCAGCATGAAGAATCCAATCAGTATGTCAATGTTTCCTTTCAGAAGAAGTGTCCCTAAAAAGTATCCGAATAATGGAGTCCACAGGAAATTGATTATCAGGTTTGTCAGACTGAATTTGACATTTTTAAAACTGTTTTTCAATTCATTTAAAGGTATTTCAAGGAATAGGCCAAAAAGCATTAGGCATAAAAAGGGGGTTATCAGATTGCCTGTGTTTTGGGCAATAATGCCTACATTTGAAAACAGCAGTCCCAATATTATTGCAAAAAATATTATAATTGGCTCAATTTTTTCCACTAAATCCATAATATCACTTTTTTAGGTATAACTAAATTTGTATATTATCATATATAATATTTTATAGGTTATGAAAAATTCTTTGATTCTTAGTTTAACTGATGATTTGATGGTATTTAATTAATTTAAGGGGTATTTTCGTTCATGTATATTTTTTTAATATTTTTAACAGTGTTAATTTATTTTTTGAATATTTTTTTTAAAAAAGCATAACTTTATAATGAATAATCATGATAAATAATAATATTACTAATTAGTCAGTAATATGGCTATTATTAATATTAATGAAATGGAGCTTATTTAATGTTTTTGACTAGAATTGGCTATGGAATTGCATATTTCTTAGTCCTTATTTACGAAATCATAAAAGCAACACTTGACGTTGCTTTTAATGGAGTTATGAGGAGAAATATTGATCCTATTGTCGTTGATATTGAAACAGTTTTGGAGAGGCCTGTTTCACAGACAATTTTAGCAAATAGTATTTCTTTAACTCCTGGTACCTTGTCTGTTGATTTGGACAGCGAGAATAACATTATCAAAGTAGCTGCTATTTCTCCAAGAAAAAAAGAGGACATTATTCCTTTTGAACATTATATAAAGAAAATGTTGGAATAATACATTTTCAAAAAAGACGAGTGAGATAGTATGGATATATTGTTTATTTCAAAATTTATTTTGGTTATTGCAATAATTATAATGTTGCTGGCTACCTTAAGGGCAAGCGCATATAAATCCACATCCATGGGGCTTTTGGGGAGTTCAGTTATTGTTAACGCGCTCGCATTAGTGTTACTTATTGGTGGGGAGTTATATAATCTTGCATTCTATAGAGATATATCTTTAGCTTTAATATTCTTTGGTTTTGTAGGAACTATTGCTTTCGCTGTAACTGTAGGAGGGGAAGATAAATGATCGAATATATTCAATCAGCTCTTCTCATTATTGCAGCTTTCCTGATTATTATCTCAGCAATAGGTCTTATTAGTTTAAGCAAAGATACTAAAAATGCAGTATATGGTAGAATCCACATTGTTGGTTTGTTTGATGTTGCAGTAATTATTGCTATGATTGGCCTTGGCCAATATCTCCTGGCGGGTGTTTACTTTATTCTAGCACCGTTTTCAGCACATGCAATAGCTAATGCTTATTGGAAAAAAGAAGATAGAGAAAATAACGCTGATTTAATGACAGTTGAAGAAGAGGTAGATGAAAATCATCCATTTATTCATCCTAAAGAAAAGATGCAGGCCTTGGAAAGTGAAAATTCCGAAAAACTTAAGGCTGATGATAGATTTTCAGTAACTACACTAGAAATTGATGAGGGTGAGTAGTCATGTTGGAAATTATATTGTGTATTGTGATAATATTAAGCGCAATTCTTGCTCTTATTCAAAAAGATTTGCTAAAAGCGGCAATTCTGACCGGTATTGCCGGTGCATCCGTTGCAGTATTGTTCCAAGTATTGCTGGCACCGGATGTTGCCTTGACACAGGCAATTGTTGAAGGGGCAATCATACCGATATTCATTGCACTGGCCATTAAGAAAACTCAAAGGAGTGATGGATGATGGCTGATGTACAGCTTGTGATATTGTTGACATCCGTTGCGTTAGTCGTAATCGGACTTTATTCAGCAATTTTCATTGACAATATCATCAAAAAGATTATTGGTATCAGTTTCATTGAAGAGGGTGTAAACCTTTTCATTGTTGCTATCGGTTATAAAGCAGGCGGTGTCGTACCGATTTTAATGCCTGGAATGGATACTTCCTGGTTCGCTTCAAACGCAGCATATCCTTTGCCATTCGGTTTGGTGCTTACCAGTATCGTAATCGGCGCAAGTACACTGGCAGTCATGCTTGCTTTAGTAATGGTTTTATACAGACGATATGGCACATTATCTACAAAAGTAATGTTAGCTGACACATCAAAAAAGGAGGAATACGATGAATGAATTAATTCCACTTATGGTTATTGTTCCTTTAATGGCAGCATTATTAATCAGTGCCTTTTCAAAATTCAATACTGTAACTAAGATCTTTGCATTTGTTGTGGCAATATGCTTGCCGATAATTCCGCTATTGTCCAATTATGGCCTTCACTACTTCGGTGGTTATGAGCCTATTATAAATGATGCGGTAAAAATGATGTATCATCCGGCAATCACATATTCATTCACATTCCTGCAACAGCTATTCATAGGAGCCATTGGACTTTTAACATTCCTGGTAATCTTCATTTACCTGACAAAATACAAGAAAGTCTCAGGGCCGTACCTGTTCCTGCTGTTCTTAGGTACTGCAGCAGTGACCGCAATGATTTTGACTGACGATATATTCCACATGTTCGTGTTCTTTGAGATATTGGCACTTGCACAGGTGGGAATAGTTGCGGCATCTTCAATTGACTACAGTTATGAAATGGCTTTGAAGTACATGGTTTTAGGATCCATCGGTTCTCCGATGATGCTTTTAGGAATTGGATTCTTATTGGCATTGACAGGTAGTGTAAACGTTACAGATATTGCAGCAGCGGTTCACAACGGTTTGGTTGATGCTACTTCTCCAGTATTTTTATTATCACTCGCATTAATATTCTTTGGTTGGTTATACGCATCTGGTTTGCCGCCATTCCATACAATAAAATCTGGAATCTATTCAAAAGCCGAACCACATGGTGCAGCGCTATTGCAGTCATTTACAGTCATTTCAATGATTTCAATCGTATTGATAATGTTTAGAATTTACGCTTCACTTCCAATCTTTGAGGTTCTCATAGTCTTCTTCTCTATCTTGGCTATGATATTGGGTGTCTCTCTCGCATTAACCCAAACGGACTTCAGAAGAATGATTGGATTTTTGGCGGTTGGTGAATTAGGTTTCATCGGGTTAGGTATTGGGCTTGGAACAAACTTTTCAATTACAGCAGGACTTTTCCAGGCATTGAATGAAATTGTAATCACCGCATTATTATTCATAGGATTTGGCGCAATCGTAAATGCAACAAATGAAGTGGATACAAGAAAATTGGGCGGACTTCTTGCATACCATCCTAAAGTGGCTATAATGCTTCTGATAGGTGGTCTTGCAATGGCAGGAGTTCCTCCATTAAGCGGTTTCCAATCCAAATTGATGCTTGTTCAGGCATCATTAAGTTGCGGATTCCCTGAGATATCCATTTTGGCCATAATGGTAAGTATAGCCACATTTGTAGTATTTGTAAAAACATATTACACAATGTTTTTAAAACCGAAACCAAATGACCTGGAACTGGAAGGAAAAGATGTTCCAAGAGCTATGATTTTCGCAATGGGAATATTACTGATTATTGTTATACTGTTAGGTATTTTCCCTGATGTCGTTACAAACGGAATTTCTAACTTTGTAGGAGGGATATTATGAAACTGTATGATCAGATATTTAATGTTGTAAAGCAATTCAGAAAATTGTTTTCACCGGGACCCGTTACCAATGCGGATGTTTCAGGAAGTCTTACAGCAGAAATATTTTTAATTGTATCATTGGTTCTGTCTGCAATATTGCTAAGGCATGTAAATGTATTGCTTGCAGGAATCTTTACCTTGATACTGACTATAGTGCTGATTTATAGTATTCCGCTTATTCCGAAGTTCAAGATAGAACAGGAAGACTCACTTGAAAAAATGCTGTTCTATGCAATTGTAACACTTGCGCTTATAGCTGTATTCATGTACTGGGGTGGTAATCTTGTCTAATACTACAATACGCAATTTGCTTGCGGGAATATTGACAGCAATATTTTCCGCTACATTATTCGATGCGATATTTCATATAAGCGATATGATTTATCCTGGTGTAAGCTTTATTTATAATACTTTAGGAACTCAAATTGCTCCGAATATGGTAACAGTTGTTATCTTTGATTTCAGGGCATACGATACTTTAGGCGAATCAATTATATTATTGACTGCTGGATTGGTGGTTTTACTAATATTCGGCAGAGGATTATTGGGGGATAAAAGATGAGTCAGGGTAGTATAATCTTAAAACTTATATCTTTGCCGATTTCAATCATATTGATCTGTTTAGGTATAATGACCATTCTTGGAGGTCACATCACTCCTGGTGGAGGTTTCCAAGGTGGTGCAATGATAGCAGGCGGTATTATATTATCTGTTCTTGTCTATGGAATAGGTAATTCCCCATTTGAATTGTCACATACATACATTGAAGTTTTAGAATCTGTTGGTGCTTTAGGTTTCGTAATATTCGGATTGATTGGACTGTTTGTTGGAGGATTTTATCTCTACAATGTAGGAACTGATATCCTTAATGTTGTTCCTCAAACTATCCAGTCTGTATTGCATTATCCTGATGTTACAAATGCCGGAATTATCCCATACCTCAATATCTTTGTAGGTTTGAAGGTATTTGCAGGATTATCCGCAATTGCAATTGCATTTGCAGGTTTTAAGAAATATGTCGAGGAGGGTGAATGATGCTACTCATTTGGCCGATGATATTCGCATTGATTTTGGGCTTAATCATAGGTTCACAAATCAAGCTTAAAAATGGCGATACTCATTTCACTCTCGGATCATTTATAGTAATACTTATTGCAGGAATTATTGTAGCATGGCAATCCGGCAATTATCCGTTTTACACTGACTTGCCGGTATCAACAGCATTTTTATCTGCATTAATAGGAATTTTTGTAGGCAAACTAATATTTGCAAGGAGTAAATAAGGGGTTTTAAAATGTTTTTATCAACTAATACATGTAATGAAAACGAAGATTGTATTAAGTCATGTCCTACAAAATCCATCAGATTAATCAATGGCGTTCCATTCAGTTGCCTTACCTGCGGAATCTGTTATGAAAACTGTCCAAACCATGCAATATTTAAAAATGGCTATGGTGGATATGTGGTCGACAGAGCCAAATGTAACGGCTGTGGAATGTGCATGTACAACTGCCCTACAGACAATATCCATATTGATGACGGAGTAGTATATGGAATTTGTTCACGCTGTGGCGTTTGTGCAGAAAAGTTCCCTGAATGTCGTGTTGACGGATTTGATTTCGAAAAGGAAAAGCAAATCAATTTAATCAAGTCATTCAACATCCTGAATCCGCCGTTGGATAACGTTCCTTCAAAAGGCGAAAGTAATGTCAGGGAGGTTTCAAGGACTTACTTCGGAACGGACATAGAAAAATGTATTCTCTGCGGCAGATGTCAGGAATACTGTCCGACAGGAGCTATACATGTTAAGGTGGACAGGGATGAAGGAATTTGTCGTGAATGCAGAATATGTGCTGACGTTTGTCCAAATATGTCTATGAACAAGCATCAGATTGTCAATACATCTTCATGCACACTTTGTTTGAACTGTATGAAGGCCTGTCCTCACAATGCGATTTCCGTTGATGATTTCAAGATTATTGTCAATAAACTTAATCAAAAGCCTGACGGCAAAATCATATCATGTCTCAATTGCGGTTTGTGTGCGGACTTATGTGAAAATGAATCACATAAAAACGTTGATGGCAAGTTAAGATACGATCCGACATTGGATACAGAAAACATTACTCATAATGTGGCCATAAGTCACTGTCCGGTTCTCACATTGCGTGAAGATGAGGAAATGTTCATCTATGATGAACTTTCAGATGAGGAGCTTCCTGCACTTGCCGGCTTTTGTGTAAGCTGCGGAAAATGTGTGCAGGTCTGTGATGAGGTCAACGCTCGCCAGCTGATGACTCATACATGGGACGGCAAGGTTACAGGCGATTGCATTTCATGTGGAATTTGTGTTGAGATGTGTCAGGAAGATGCAATTACTCTGCATAGGGGCAAAATCTCAGTAAATATGGACAAATGTATTTTATGTGAAAACTGTGCAGTCCATTGTCCTGTTGATGCGATTCCTAAATCAACAATGTATAAGAATGAAATTACAGACGGTTTCAACTTCATCGAGCAGAAGTTATGTATGCATTGTGGAATATGTCATGGAATCTGTTCATATGATGCAATAGAAGAAATTGACGGCAATTATGTAGTTAATGAAGAGAACTGTACTTATTGTGGAGCATGTAAGAATGCATGTCCTGCAAGAGCATTTTTATTCGAAAGAAATTTTAAAGATTCAATAGAGGGTATTTAAATGAGCAGTATACTTAGAATAGCTTTGGAAGGAGCTTTTACCAACTTCAAAAGAATCTTTTTTGCAGCTGATAGGGTTACAGATATGGAATTGAGAAACCAGATTGCAACTCTGTCAGTGGAAGTTGACGACAGGGTTGACGAAAAGGCCTGTATCGGATGTGCGGGCTGTGCCAATGTCTGTCCTACTGGTGCAATTGAGATGAAAGAATTAGCAAATCCAGTTAAAATCACTGATGATTGGACTAAAAAGGAAGTGCCTGAAATTACTCTCGAAAAATGTGTTGTATGTTACTATTGTCATGACTTCTGTCCGGTCTATTCACTTTATGGTGAAAAGGGGACTATTCATCCAAGCAACGTTGGAGATCAGGAAGTCGACATCACAGAAACCATGTCACAGCCATTTAAAATTTCAGACGACAAGCTCAAATTCATTGCACAATATTTATCAGATAATACAGTATTGAAGAATAGAGAGGAGGGTGATTAGATGGGTATCAAATCATTTTCAAGAGCAAGGGCAATACATGTCATGCTGGTTTATACCGGCGGATGCAACGGTTGCGATATCGAGATTGTTAACTCAATTCTATCACCTAGATTTGATGCTGAACAATATAATGTGTTTTTAACATGGAATCCTCGTGAAGCCGATGTATTGGTCGTCACAGGACCTGTTACACATTTGAATAGAAAGCCGTTGGAGGCAATTTATGAAGCTATCCCCAACCCTAAATTGGTTGTGGCTGCAGGAAGTTGCGCTCTGATGGGTGGTGTTTATAAGAACTGTTATGGTGACATTCCTTCAGAGGAAATTGAAGGGCCGGTTGAAAATATCATACCTGTAAACGCTAAGGTTCCGGGTTGTGCCGTAAGGCCTCAGGATGTTTTGGCCGGGGTAGTATCACTTTTACCTACATTATTGGATGCGGATTAGAGGGGATTTGATGGATAAGAAAGTACCAAGAAGCAATATTATTGAAACTGAAATTCCAATGGGTACAGTTCACCCTGCTGCATTGGAACCATATAGAGTGAGGTTTTTTGTAGAGGATGAAATTGTCCAGGAAGCTGAAATCACTATTGGTGTTAATCATAGGGGTATCGAAAGGATTATGGAAGGTCTCCCGGTTGAAAAGGCAAATGCCTTGACTGAGAAAATTTGCGGAATCTGTTCTAATTCACATATATGGAACTCATGCAGAACTGCGGAAATGGGGTTAGGTATTGAAATTCCGCAGAGAGCTTTATATATTCGTGTAATAATGGGCGAACTTGAACGTTTGCATTCACATTTCTTGTATTTGGCTCACGGTTGTGAAGTATTGTCCCACGAAACATTTTCAATGAGGGTGTTCTACCTGAGGGAAATAGTAATGGAACTGCTTGCAATGATTGGTGGAAACCGTGTTCAGTATGGCTGTTCCGTCCTTGGAGGAGTAAGACCAAGATGTGATTTGGATGAAGCTAAACTGTTAAGACTTAAAAATGACATGGATGCAGTTGAAGAAGGACTCACTGGTTTTGTCGAAAGGTTCTTGGCAGATTCAGTTGTTCAATCAAGGATTACCGGAATCGGTGTGCTGCCGCAAAAGCAAGCTATCGAACTTGCGGTTACCGGGCCTACACTTAGGGCAACAGGTGTTGCAAGAGATTTAAGGACAACAATGTTTGAGTACGATGAGTTTGACTTTAACGTGATAACCCAGCCTGATGGGGATGTAAAGTCAAATCTGGTGATGAGGGCATTGGAATCATTTGAATCAATCAGAATCATTCGTCAGGCCATTTCAAACATTCCGGAAGGAAAGGTAGTAACCCGTGACTGGGAAATGGTCGATATGGATATGACTGAAAGTTATATTGAAGTTCCTAGAGGAACTCTTTATCATTCATATGCACTTGAAAGCGGAAGAGTAAGGCACTGTATCATCAGGACTCCGTCAATGGCAAACATCGCTGCAATGCAGTATGCATGTATTGGAGACCAGATTACAGATGCCCAGTTATGTATCGTGCAGTGTGACCCGTGTTTCACATGTACAGATAGGGCAATTGAAATCATAAGGAGATAGAAAAATGTTTGAAAATATACTTACAAATCCGATTATTGTTGTAATATTGACAATTTTAGTCTGCTTTATAATTTCAACACTGCTTCCGGGAATTGAGAGAAAATACATTCATGCAAGGATTCAGCAAAGGATTGGACCAATTTTAATTGCTCCTGGAATTATGGCTCCTTTAAAATTCATATTCAAGGAAAACGTTGAAGTCTCATCTCCTGTACCTGGATTATATAAGGCATTGCCGATAATATGTTTCATTGTCGTTCTGTGCGTTTTAATCGCATTGACTCCTCAGGCCTATCAGATTCCGGCACTTGCAAGTTTGGTGGCTATTGTCGGATTTTTAAAGGTCGAAGAGATATGTTATGTATTGATGGGTGCATTGTCAAAATCAGTAATGTCCGTTAGGATGCCTTTCCCTGACAAGATCAAGGGGGCAGTTCACAACAACTCAAATCTTTCATTCATTGAGGACATCAGTGCAAGAAGGTCACTCAGGATGATTACCTATGGGTCTTTCCCATTGTATCTGGCATTGTTTGCACCAATTGTCGCTGCAAGAAGCATCTTTTTGCAGGATATTGTGGCTTATCAGCAAGTCCATGGACCGTTCCTGTTTACAGTTTCCGGTGCAATAGCGGCATTCGTATTCTTCATTGGTTACATGATTATATTGAACGAATATCCTTTTTCAATCATTAAGGCAAAATCCGATGTAATTGAAGGGCCATACATGGAGTATGCAGCTAAATACAGGGCTGTCGTCTATCTGACAAGAGGATTTTTCATGTTTGTGCTTGGCTGTGTCTTTTCAGTATTGTTCATCGGTGTGCCGCCAACAATCATGTCACTTGGATTTTTGATAAACATTCTGGTTGCATTGATATTTGTATTCATGATGGGAATCTTCTCAGCATTTGCTCCGGTATTCACCAACAGGCAGCTATTGCCGACAATATTGTGCACTACACTGCTTGGAATATTGGCCATTGGACTTGGATTATTATAAGGAGGATTATTTATGAAGTTTGTTATGAGACCGTATCACATGGTAAGTCTTGGAGGATATATTGTCGAATGGGATTTTCCTTACAGGAATCTTATAGTTGTAAATAAAACCTCTGAACCGATTAAAATAGAAATACCTGTTTTTCATGAGGAATGGATACAGGAACACAAGGACCTGGGTCTTGATGTGATTCCAGTCACCAAAGATGACAATTACTTGAGCATGTGGAAAAGGGCACATGCAGAACTTGATAAAGTAAGGCCGAAAAATGAGTGATTACACTTTAACAATCAAATCTGATGAAAAAAAGGGAGTTTTAGGCGATATTACTGATGTTATCACATCTCATGGTGTTAATATTAGTTATGTTCATCTTTTTGTTGAAAAAAACAATATGGGTTCCATCAATATTGAATTGGAGCATGTTGAAGATATTGAGGGATTAATCAAGGATTTGGGCAATATCGATGAAGTGAAATCCATAGAGTTGCACGGATCTCAACTTGACATTTATGGAAAGCGTATAATCATAGTTGGCGGTGGAGCGCAGGTGTCCCAGGTGGCTATGGGTGCAATCACCGAAGCTGACAGGCACAACATACGTGGAGAGCGTATCAGTATCGATACAATCCCTCTGGTTGGTGAAAAGTCATTGGCAGAAGCTGTTGAAGCCATATCAAGGCTTCCTCGTGTAAGTGCATTGGTGCTTGCGGGTTCGCTTATGGGTGGGGAAATCACCAAAGCGGTTAAGAAAGTAAAAGAGCAAAGCAATTTGGTTGTCATTTCACTCAATATGCCTGGAAGCGTAACCGATTATGCAGATTTGATAATCACTGATCCTATACAGGCGGGAGTGTTGGCCGTGATGTCTGTTGCAGATACTGCGGTGTTTGACATCAAGCGTTTAGGCGACAATATTAAGTTTTAATCATTTTTATGGACATATAGGTGGGGAGTTAACTGTTTAACTCCCTTTCTTATTTTTTATCAAATTAGTGAAAGAATACTCCGACCTCTTTTAGGTCGGAGATGAATTTCACAAAAAAGACATAGAGTCATTTTTTTAATAAATATTTTTTGAAT